>JAADYZ010000491.1 GCA_010092775.1 Chloroflexota bacterium | reverse complement strand
TTATAGAATCAGAAGGGGGCAGTGGACAAGCTGCCCCCCTTCTCGATTGGCTCGAACTTAACCAGCCAATTCGAGTGCTTTGAAGTTCTCAACCTGCCCGCGAATCGCGCGTTCGGTAGGCAGGCGCTCAATGCTCGAAGCGCCGAAGAAGCCGACCACTCCGGGCATCTTTTTGAGCGCTGCTCCCACATTCGGCGGCTCATCGAAGGGACCGCCATGACAGATCACCATCAAGTCCTTGCGGACGGTCCAAGCAGCCTCGGCCATCGCCATCACTCGTTCAATGGCGGAGTCGAGGGTATCCGCCACAGCCGCACCAATGCTGCCAGATGTCGTCAAACCGACATGACAAACTAACAGATCAGCGCCAGCCTCGGTCATAGCTTTTGCTTGGTCTTCATCGAATACGTAGGGTGTCGTAAACAGGTCTAGACCATGGGCAGTCTTGATCATCTCGATTTCTTTATCGTAGCCCATCCCGGTCGCTTCAATGTTGGCCCGGAAGTCCCCATCAATCAAACCGACGGTCGGGAAGTTCTGAACACCGGAAAAGCCCATTTCTTTGAGCTGTTTCAAGAAGACCGGCATCAACCGGAAAGGGTCTGTGCCGCAAACACCGGCCTGCACAGGTACATTCTTGACAACTGGCAGCACTTCAGACGCCATCTCTACGACGATGCCATTGGCATCACCATAGGGTAGCAAGCCTGCCAGCGATCCACGTCCTGCCATCCGGTAGCGTCCAGAGTTGTAAATGATGATGATGTCGACGCCACCCGCTTCGGCAAACTTCGCGGAGATACCCGTGCCAGCTCCAGCTCCGATGATGGGTTTGCCCGCGTCAACGGTCTCCTTCAAGCGCTTTAGAATCTCGCTGCGTGCTATTCCTGCCATTGACCTCTTGCCTCCTGTTATTGATTCAGCATCCCGAGCAAGGCCTGAGCCACCTTGCCAGAGAACTCAGGATCATTGATGTTGGCATCCACTTCGATCACTGGGATGTCATCGCGGAGATTGCTCTTGATGGCGTCAAAGCAAGCCTGATTCGCTTCCGGGTCCCAGAAGCGCCCACCCTCGCTATCGAGCATTGAAACGCCCTTAAGCGGAATGAGAACGGTGACCGGCGCGGTTGCTTCATTGGCGGCAGCAGCAATCATCTCGCCAATCTGGCGATTCTCCTCGACGTTGGTGCGCAGCAAGGTCACATTGGGGTTCCATTCGTAGAGGTTTCGGCCCTTGTACTTCTCCGGCACTGTCTCGATCCCGCCGAAGTTGGCCATATCGACGCAACCCGGCACGATCACCACGGGAACGCCTGCTTGTGGCGCGCCCTTAACGCGATCTGGTCCGGCACTGAAGACGCCGCCGCAGACTTCGTCGGCTAGCTCTGTGGTCGTGATGTCAAGCGCACCCTCGATATAGCCATCTAGGATCAAACTCTCCATCGTGCGTCCACCCGTGCCCACCGAATGAAATACAAGCACTTCATAGCCTTGCTCTTCCATGATGCCACGTGCATGGTCGACCGCCGTGGTGGTATTCCCAAACATTGATGCTGTGATCAATGGCTTGACTTCTGCTTCGGGCAGATCGACCTGAACCATCCCGGCAATGGCACCGGCAGCGTTGGCATAAATGCGGCGGCTGATGCTGTTCAACCCAGCAACATCAACCACTGAAGGCATAAAGGTGATGTCTTTAGTGCCTGCATAAGCACTCACATCGCCACCAGCGACTGTCGACACCATGACTTTGGGTACACCAACAGGGAGGGTGCGCATGGCGGTCGTCGCGATAGAGGTCCCACCGCTGCCACCCATTCCAATAATCCCGTCCAATTTGCCATCATCATACAATTTGCGGACGACAGCAGCCAGACCAGACGCCATAGTCTTCATGGCTTCGTCTTTATGATCGCCCGAGGTGAGTTCAGCCAGATCACCACCGCCAGCCTGGGCCACTTCGTCACGGCTAACATCTGGCGTAAATGTTGGGTCACCGATAACACCAAAGTCGACCACAAAGGTAGCGACCCCAGCATCTTCAATAATCGATTTGACAAACGCAAACTCCTCGCCCTTGGTGTCTAGGGCGCCTACAATAACGACCGTTTTGGTCATGTGAGTCTCCTTCGAGATGTGAGAGGGTCATGAGATTTCGAGGATGGCTTTACGCCTCAGTCTTGATTTTAACCCATTTCTGGCCGAAGCTGAATCAAAACAGGCCCACCGTAGGGTGGACCTGTTGATTGTTGAAGAAGCGTCTTACTCGACGATTTCCAGTTCACGCAGTTTGTTTTCGGAGACGACACCTTCGCCGCTCCAGCCACGCAGTTCGTAGTACTTCTCCAGCATTTGCGGCAGTTCGCAGACGTGGCCTTCTGAACCAGGTGCAGTGCTTGGCTCTTCCAGGAAGCGAGTCGGGATGGTGTCGCTGCCCGGCTCTTCGCCAGCCAACTGGTTGAAGTAGCGCTCCAAGTTGTAAATGCGTTCGCCGGTCGCCAGGACGTCATCGGCAGTAAATTCTTCGATACCGGTCACAGCGGCATATTGTGCGGCGTAGTGATCCGCACCTTCAACGAAGGAGGTGAACTTGCACAGGTCAAGGCTGTCGCTGAAGGCGAACAGGTCTTGCAGTAGCTTCACTAAGGAGGGCTTGCTTTCCCAATCCAGTGGGTCGGTCTTGAGGGAGATCACACCCAGTTCGCTGGCAGGGGTGTAGGCACGCAGGTGGCAGGCACCACGGTTGCTGGTGGCATAGCCCAGGCCCATGCCCTTCAGGCCGCGCGGATCGTAAGCAGGGATGCCTTGGCCACGAACAGCCATGGCAATCTCAGGATGGCTGAAGTGATCGCCGATGCCTTGTGGGCCTTCAGCAATAACATCCCCCAGGCCTTCGCGCGTGGCAGTCATTTCCATGACCTTGATCATGTTCTCATGGTCGCCCCATTCCAGCGGCTCGAACTCACCGTTCCAACCGTTCTGGCTGACTTCCATGTAGGTGCAGAGGGCGACGCCCATGTCGATGGTATCAACGCCAATATCGTTGCACATATCGATCATGAAGGCGACTGATGCCATGTTGTCGTTACCAGCGAAACCACCGAATGTCCAGGCTGACTCGTACTCAACGCTTTCCATGCGGACGGTCTTGCCGTTGTATTCGACTTCAACTTCCTTCTTGCAGGCCACTGGGCAGGCATGGCAGGTCGGGTTGTTGACGAGAATGTTCTCGTTGACCCACTCAGCGCTCAGCGCTTCAGCATTCTCGAAGGTGGCTTCTTGACCGTTGCGGGTCGGATAAGCGCCAATGCCAGCAGTGATGTTGGTCAGAACGTTGGTACCAAAGACACTCAAGCCACCCTTCTTCGGCTCGGTGAAGGCACCGTCAGCCGTCAGGACGCCCAAAGCAGCCTTGCGGGCTTCTTTGTCGCGGTCGGGGTCTGCGGCCTTTGGCATGTTCTGCTCAGACTTAATGACAATGGCCTTTAGCATCTTGGAGCCGCCAACGGCACCGGTGCCACCACGACCAGAGGCACGATCATGCTCGTTCAACCAGGCGGCGAACTTGACCATGTTTTCGCCGGCAGTACCGATGGTGATGATGCTGATGTTCTTCTCTTCTTCGAACTTTTCCTGGAAGAAAGGAACAACCTCATGCACGTTCTTGCCCCAAGCTTCAGTGGCGTCTTCAATGGTTACTTCGCCATTTTCGACCAGCAGGAAGACGGGAGTCTCGGACTTGCCGACGACCAGGATGCCGTCGAAACCAGCCCAGCGTAGGCGGGCGGCAGACCAACCACCATGATGGCTGTCCGTCACCGTACCAGTCAGCGGGCTCTTCGTCACGATCGCCATACGACCGCTCAGGTTGACGCGGGTACCGGTCAGCGGGCCGTTCATGAAGGCCAGCATATTGTCCGGGCCGAGCGGATCAACGGTCGGGCCGTTTTCGAGCAGATAGCGCACACCAAGGCCGCGCGCACCGATGTACTTGCGTGCCCATTCTTCGGGGATTTCTTCATAGGTCACTTCGCGTGTGGTGAGGTTTACGCGAGCGATACGATTGGCAAATCCGCCTAGCATATGTGGTTTACTCCTTGCAATGGAAAGACATACGTTGACGTGTGGTTCTAGTTTTCAGGCGAGAAGTATTTCTCGTCCGGAATAGAGTCTAGAACTACTATAAAGGACTTGGGTTGGCTTCGTAAGTGAAGAACGACACAGCCCGCCTATGACGTTCGTCGGTCGTAATTTTTACCGTTAAATACCATGATTCTTATCAACTTTATTTACTCCCTCGCCGCCAGTTCAAGCCACTTACACGTGGATAATTGCGCTTCAATGTGGCAGAATACCGCCGCTCTGTTGTGCTAAAGAAACGTGATCATGCTGCCACGCTCCCAAAAGCCTCAAACGCCCAACCCAATCTTCCCAGTCGCGCTGCTCCTGTTGATCGGCGCTGGCCTCTACATTTGGGGAACTTCGGGCATTCTGCCGTTTCACCTCGACCCCGACGAGCCGAACGTCTATCTCTTCGCGCGGGAAGTGGTCGAAACCGGGCGGCTCCCTCTGAATCTTTATCCACCACTGCGCGTCGTTGACCTGGCGATTTTGCATCAACTCATTGATATGGTAACGCCGGATCACGTTGGTACACAGAGCGCTCAGTATTTTCTGGCCCGGATCGGGAGCAGCCTCTACGGCCTGTTGATTCTGGCGCTAGCCTATCGCATCGGGAGCGAATTACACAGTCGGGCCGCGGGAATTGCAGCCCTGATCTTTCTCGCAGTTCAGCCGCAAATGATCTTCTTCACCAGCCTAGCCCGTGCAGATGTCATCGGCTGGGTGTTCGTGATGGTGACCATCTGGCTGTCTGTGCGGGCGGTCCAACGAGAGCGTCCGACCCTGTTGTGGCTTGCCCTGTTGAGCAGCCTGTTAGCCTTTCTGGGCAAGTACAACCTGCTGACCATTGCAATACTACCGCTTGCCCTAATGGCAGTGATTCCGAAGAAGACAAGCTCTCAGCGCCTATTGGCCTGGGGGACGGTAATCCTGGCGGCTGGGTCAGCCTTAGTGATTCTATTTGGCCCCAGTACCGGCCTGTCTTTGCCCGCCTTCCTGACGACCGGCCAACCGGGCGAGCTGTATCAGAAAGAGTATGTGTTAGAAGCGATCACTCTGGCTGATGCCTGGCAAGTCTTTAGCACGCAGCAGGTCGGGTGGATTAATCTGCTGGTCATTTTGCTGGGTCTTCCTGCTGCTCTACTTCTTCTCCCTCGGCTTGACCTTGACTGGCCTCGCTGGTCATCCGACGCCTTGAGCAAGCAAGGACGTTTGCTCCTTGGCACCATGATTGCTGCTGCTGTCCTGGTCTTCTGGGTACACAGCCTCTATCTGACCAATCGGGTGCATGATCGCTTTGTGGTGGTGCTGTTGATTGCGGTGCTATGGGGGGTCGCGATCAGTTTGATGGCAGCGCGCCACACGCTAGCAACCACCGGCTTGGCAGTCTTGTTGGTGCTCCCCTGGGCTGGGCAGGCCATCAGCTACAATCAGGCGGTCCAACAGCCCGACACCCGTGCCATGACAGCTCAATGGTTCATAGACAATGTCCCCCCTGGTACCCGCATCATGCTGGAGTACGACAGCGCTGAATTTCAGAGCTACGGTGGCTATCCAGGAGATGCGCAGTATTTCATCACGACGGTTGACTCGTTACGGAATGTTGAGCGCACAACCTTCATGACTACCGGGGTCGAGTATGTTGTGATCGACGAGCGGAGCGAAACACGCGACGGGGTGTTCGGCTCAGATGTCTTCGAGACCCTAGGCGAGCGGCGCGTTGAACCCGTGCTCGACCTCAATGAGCCGCACCCCAGCGAGCGCAACTGGCAAGGCCCTGGACGTTACATCTTCCGCTTGCCGACCCGCCAACAAAATTGGGCCCACGTCTTCCTCGGAGACTCGATCATCTTCAAAGGCTACGATCTAACATCTCAAGTTGCTCCCGGTGAGAACATCGATCTGATACTCTATTGGGCCGCCCGTCATGAGATGGAACAAAACTACATTGTTTTTGCCCATATACTTGATAGCAGCGGCGACTTGGTCGCGCAACTTGATGCACAGCCCGGTGATGGCATCAATCGAACCTTCAACTGGTGGCCGGGCTACTTTGATTGGGATGAGTGGCCGGTACCTATCCCAGAAGATGTACCTCCGGGAACCTATCAGCTCCACGTCGGCATGTACGATGCAGACACCCTCGAACGGCTCCCCGCAGTTGACCACGATGGGACAGTCTTGGGTACCAGCATCTTGCTGCAACTGATTGAAGTCGAAGCAAGTTCTAATAACTAGGGCTGCCCGGTTGATTCCCGCTTTCCATTGGCTTATAGTTAGAATCAGCTAAAACACCAAACCGAACGTATCCCACGGGCTGAGGAAAACTTATGTCTGAGATGATTGTGGACGAACGTCCAATCGATCAGGAAGCTGATTTTCTCCAAATCAAAGCGATCGACCATATTCACTTCTATGTCGGCAATGCCAAACAGGCCATGTACTATTGGTGGAAGGGCTTCGGTTTTAAGCCAGTCGCCTATTCTGGCCTTGAAACGGGCAACCGCCGCTTCGCTTCGTATGTAATGGAATCCAAGCAAATCCGTTTTGTGATATCGGCGGCTTATTCACCGACCGACAGCATTGCCGCTCACCATCTGCTGCATGGCGATGGCGTCAAGGTGATCGCGCTCGAAGTCGATGATGTTGAACAAGCCTACCGTGAGACGACCGCTCGTGGCGGCGTGAGCGAATGGATGCCCCGCGAAGAGAAAGATGAGTTTGGTATTTTCCGTACCGCGGCCATCCGTGCCTATGGCGAGACGCTGCATGTCTTCGTCGATCGCTCTGATTATACCGGACCCTTCGCACCGGGCTACCAAGCGCTTAATCTTGAAGCTGAGCCTACTGGCTTGGCCGCCGTCGATCACGTTGTGGGCAATGTTCAACTGGGCAAGATGGAACATTGGGTGCACTTCTATCACAATGTGATGGGCTTTCGCCAACTGCTCCATTTCGACGATGAAGACATCAGCACTGAGTATTCGGCCTTGATGTCAAAAGTCATGCAAAATGGCAGCGGACGCGTCAAATTCCCGATCAATGAACCAGCTGACGGCAAGAAGAAAAGTCAGATCGAAGAATACCTTGATTACTACATGACGCCCGGCGTCCAACACATCGCAATGTCCACGGGCGCCATCATCGAGACGGTGAATGAACTGAAGGCGCGCGGCATTGAATTCTTGCGTGTGCCGGATACATACTACGATCTGCTGGCGGACCGCATCGACGGCATTCGTGAGCCGCTAGAAGCTATCAAAGAGTTGGGCATTTTGGTCGATCAAGACGATGAAGGCTATCTGCTGCAAATCTTCTCGCGGCCCTTGCAAGATCGCCCCACTATGTTCATCGAAGTGATCCAACGCCGTGGTAGTCGCGGCTTTGGCAAAGGCAACTTCAAGGCCCTCTTTGAGGCGATTGAGCTTGAACAAGAGCGGCGAGGCAATCTCTAACAATAATGCGCCTTGTTCAGTTTTCTTGGCCCGGTGCGCCTGATGAACGGCGTACCGGCGCTTTGCTCAGCGATGATCAGCTCATCGATGTCACCGAGTGGGTGGGCTTGCCACTCGACCTAGCCGTTCTGGCGGGTGAGTTCGATCCCCAGATCATCAAGGTGGCCCTAGACGATACCCCAGAACCCGTTGACCTCACCGCGGTTCAGCTCCACGCTCCACTAACCCGCCTGAGCAGCCTGCGTGACTTCTACGCCTTCGAGCAGCACGTCAAGACGGCCAACGCCAATCGCAATCGGTCGGTGCCGCCGGAATGGTATGAGATTCCCGTCTTCTATTTCTCCAATCATCAAGCGGTCTTCGGGCCGGAGGTTGAGATTTCCTATCCGGTGGGCAGTCGCGCGTTGGACTATGAGCTTGAAGTCGCTTGTGTGATCGGCCAGATGGGCCACAACATCCCGGCGCATGAGGCCGAGTCCTTTATTCTGGGCTACATGATTTTCAACGATTGGTCAGCGCGGGATGTACAACGCCAAGAAATGCGAGTGGGCTTGGGCCCAGCTAAAGGCAAGGATTTTGCCTCCTCGTTTGGCCCCTTCCTCGTTTTGCCGGATGCGCTTGCAGACCGCGCCGCGGACCGTCCTGGTGTATTCGACCTGACCATGACGGCACGCGTGAACGGCGAAGAACGCTCACGCGGCAACTGGGCTGATATTCACTATTCCTTCGGAGAGATCATCGAGCGAGCCTCGGCAGGTGTCACGCTCTATCCGGGTGATGTTATTGGGTCGGGTACGGTGGGCACCGGCTGTCTGCTAGAACTGACGAGGGGCGAAGGCCCCTACTTGCAGCCCGGAGATGTGGTCGAACTGGCAATTGAACGCCTTGGCATCCTGCGCAATACGGTTGGCCCCTATCAGGACTAGACGATGAAAGCCATTCTTCTTGACGAACACGGACCATCGAGCAACCTACGCTACGACGATATTGATGCACCCGAACCGGCCCCGCATGAAGTCCAGGTCAATCTGAGGGCGGCGGCCCTGAATCGACTCGATATTTGGGTGCGCAACGGCTGGCCGGGCATCAAGCTCAACTATCCACATATCCCAGGAGCGGACGGCGCAGGGATTGTCAGCGCCGTAGGTCGCGATGTCAGCACGGTCGGAGTTGGCCAGCATGTGGCCATCAACCCTCTCATTAATCCCGATCGCTTGGATCCGCTATTCCTCGCGGGGAAGGATAACTTGTCGCGCCACGCGGGTATCTTAGGGGAGGATATGCGTGGAACCTACGCCGAATATGTATGCGTACCCGAATGGAATGTGCTGCCTCTGCCAGAGTCCGTGAGCTTTGAGGAAGCGGCGGCAGCCTCCCTGGTCTTCTTGACCGCCTGGCATTCACTTGTTACAAGAGGACAAATCCAACCCGGAGAGACTGTACTCATTATCGGCGCGGGAGGCGGCGCGAACACCGCTTACCTGCAGATCGCCAAGATGTTTCGGGCAACGGTCTACGTGGTTGGGTCCAATGCCGAGAAGTGCCAGAAAGCCGCCGAGTTGGGGGCCGATGTCACGATTGACCGCTCTCAAGAGGAGTGGGGAAAAGCCGTTTACAAACTGACCAACAAACGCGGCGTCGACGTTGTCATCGATAACGTTGGTCAAGCCACCTGGCCAAGCAGCTTGCGCTCTGTCACTCGGGGCGGTCGGATGCTCGTCGTTGGCAACAGCAGCGGTTATGATATTCAAATCGACTCACGCTACATCTTTACCCGTCACATCACGATCATTGGCTCGACAATGGGTGCACAAACTGATTTTCGCACCGTCATGCCTCTCTTGTTCGCGGGCAAGCTAAGGGCCGTCATTCATGACGTGATGCCGCTACAAGACGCCGCGCAGGCTCAAGATCGCTTGGAAAGCGGCGATGTTTTCGGCAAGTTAGTCCTTGCTATTCCCTGAACCATGCCTGCTGACAGCCCATTACCCACATCTCGCCTACGCCCCTTAACCGTAACCATCCTGGCGCTGGCGGTGTTGCTATTGGCAGGCCAGAATATAGTTCGCGCCGTTGCGGCCTTGACCTACCAACCCATTCTGCCCAACATCAATCTAACTCGACTCGTTCGCATTGATGGTCTATTGGCCATCATCTGGGGGCTGATTTGGTTGGCAATCGGGGTCGGATTGTGGCGCAGGACTGCCTGGGCTCGGCATGCTGCGCTATGGGCTTTGCCGCTTTACGCGCTGATCTTTACCGTACAAGCAGCGCTATTGACCGAGGGCATTTACGAACAAGGATTGCTGCTCTCGCGCTTCGTTTTGTGGACTATCATCTGTGCAGTCGTCGTGTACGGATTGACACGACCTGAGATTATTCGTCGCTTCGATGAAGCGGCATTCCTGCGGGAAGGAGACCCCCATGTCGACAGACAAGATCGATGAACTACGCGCGCAGCGCGAGCGCTCTCTCCAAGGAGGCGGGGCCAAGCGTGTTGAACGCCAACGCGAGAAGGGCAAGATGCTAGCCCGTGAGCGCCTGGAATTGCTGCTCGACCCTGGGACCTTTCGCGAAGTAGACTCCTTCGTTGTTCATCGAGAAACTAACTTCGGAATGGCCGAGGACGACAAGCGGTTCCTCGGCGACAGCGTAGTGACCGGCTGGGGGACTATCAACGGACGTCTGGTCTACGTCTTTTCACAAGATTTCACTGTCTTTGGGGGCAGCCTCTCCGAAGTGCATGCAGCCAAAATCTGTAAAATCATGGATATGGCTATGAAGACTGGCGCCCCGGTGATCGGCCTGAACGACTCCGGTGGTGCACGTATTCAAGAAGGGGTGGCCTCGCTTGGCGGCTATGCGGAAATCTTCCTGCAAAACACGCTCGCCTCAGGGGTGATTCCGCAGCTCTCGGTAATCATGGGGCCCTGTGCAGGTGGGGCAGTATATTCGCCGGCACTCACCGATTTTATCTTTATGGTGAAGAACTCCAGCTATATGTTTGTGACCGGCCCAGATGTAGTCAAAACGGTCACTAATGAAGATACCACCTTCGAAGAGCTTGGTGGCGCCATGACCCACAACGCCATCTCTGGTGTGGCGCATCTGGCCGCCGACACCGAGGCGGATGCTTTAATCTTGCTGCGCGAACTGTTGAGCTTCATTCCGCAAAACAATTTAGAAGATGCACCTTACGAGCCGCCAGTAGATGATCCGCTGCGGATGGACGAGCGGCTCGACACGATTGTCCCAGACAATCCCAACAAGCCTTATGATGTGACTGAAGTCATCAAGATGATCGTCGATGATGGGCACTTCTACGAGATACAGGAACACTATGCTCGCAATATCGTGATTGGTTTTGCTCGCTTGGGCGGCTACAGTGTCGGGATCGTGGCCAATCAACCGGCTGTGCTGGCTGGTGTACTCGACATCAACGCGTCGACTAAAGCCGCCCGCTTTGTCCGCTTCTGCGATTGCTTCAATATCCCGCTGATCACTTTTGAGGATGTACCCGGCTTCCTCCCTGGTGTGAGTCAGGAACATGGAGGGATCATTCGGCACGGGGCCAAACTTCTTTATGCCTTCTGCGAGGCAACCGTCCCCAAGATCACGATAATTATGCGCAAAGCGTACGGCGGCGCCTATGACGTGATGAGCAGCAAGCACATTCGAGGTGACCTCAACCTGGCTTGGCCCACAGCGGAGATCGCCGTGATGGGGCCAGACGGCGCAGTCAGCATCATCTTCCGTCAAGAACTCGCTGAAGCAGAAGACCCTGTTGCTCGTAAAGCGGAACTCGTCGCGGAGTATCGTGAGCGTTTTGCCAACCCTTACGTGGCCGCCTCACGGGGCTATATTGACGACATTATTGAGCCACGCGAGACGCGCCCGCGCCTGATCAATGCGCTGGAAGTGCTACGGAACAAACGCGACAACAACCCACCGAAAAAGCACGGGAATATCCCGTTGTAGCGTCGCCACAGGGAGAGATCTATGGCTGAAACACCCACCCTATTTCGTAAAATCCTGGTCGCCAATCGCGGTGAGATCGCCGTCCGAGTCATCCGTGCTTGTCGCGAGTTGGGTCTTGAGACAGTTGCCGTCTACTCGGACGTGGATCGTAATGCGATGCATGTGCGCTATGCAGACCAAGCCTATCGGATTGGCCTACCCTCGCCACGCGAAAGCTATCTGTTGATGGATAACATTATTGAGGCCGCCAGAAAGTCTGGTGCGGATGCCATTCACCCTGGCTACGGCTTCTTGGCCGAGAATGCCGATTTTGCCCAAGCCTGTATCGACAATGGGATTGCCTTTATTGGGCCTGCTCCCAGTGCTATTGCCACAATGGGCGATAAGCTGACGGCACGCCGAACGGTCCAGCAGGCGGGGGTCCCTGTTGTTCCTGGCACGGACTCGGAAACGCGCCTGACAGACGATGAGCTGCGTGCAGCCTCCGCCGACATTGGCTTTCCCCTGTTGATCAAAGCATCAGCAGGGGGTGGCGGTAAGGGAATGCGCATTGTTCGCAGCGCTGATCAATTTGACACAGCTCTAGCCGCTGCGCGCCGTGAAGCCGAGGCCGCTTTTGGCGATGGCAGCGTCTACGTCGAAAAGCTGATCGAACACGCACGGCACATCGAGATTCAAGTCCTGGCGGATACACATGGTCACTACATCCACCTCGGTGAACGAGAGTGCTCAATCCAACGTCGCCACCAGAAGCTTGTAGAAGAGTCCCCCTCACCCGTCATGACACCCGAACTACGGGAGGAAATGGGGCGAATCGCGATTCAAGCGGCTCAAGCGGTAGATTACAGCAACGCGGGAACCATCGAGTTCATCGTTGATCAGGATTTCAAGTACTATTTTCTAGAGATGAACACTCGCTTGCAAGTCGAGCATCCCGTGACAGAACTTGTCACCAACATCGACATCGTCAAAGAGCAAATTCGCGT
>JAADYZ010000490.1 GCA_010092775.1 Chloroflexota bacterium | reverse complement strand
TCGGCAGCGTCAGATGTGTATAAGAGACAGTGTCCACGCAGCCGATGTGCTGGGCCGGGTGGACGAATACGCCGAGCGTGAAGCCGCCCAATCAGACCCCTTGTCCGAAAGCCCGCTCCGTTCCGAGAAAAGAAGCCGCCAACGCCCAAGCCGCGAAGCGCGCCCGACGGCGACGTCTGCCACGGTTCAAGCGGCGATTGCTGGCTTGCACAGCAAAGGCACCGCTTACAGCCTGGAGATTATGCCGGCCTTCTTCGGCATCTATGGTTTGGGCTGGCTATACGTCGGCAAGACGCGCATCGGCGGAATCCTGCTGGCGCTCAGCGTCGGGTACCTGGCCCTAACCTGTCTGTTGATTGTTCTCACTGGGGGTAGTTCGATGCTGGTAACCAGCCCGCTCGGCTGGGTCTTCATCGGGATCAGTGTGCTACAACTCAACGACTACATTCTTGACCATCCGGATCAGTTCGTTTAGGCCCGAAACCGATATGGCGCTCTTCTAAAGCGCGCTGGGTTTCCAATCGCAACCTCGCCATGAGGTGGCTGCCTACCCAATGGCCTCCCATTGGATTCACCTGCGGGCATTCATCACCACGAAGGACGACGAAAGACACTAGCCCCACGCGTTTTTAGCTCCTTAAAGTGGAAGAGAACCGCTGATGCATGCGGAGCCACGTGGAAGGAGCCCATATGGCACAGTATTGGGACAATCTGGCGGATACCTACGCGAAGATCGGACAGGCCGACTTCTGGTTGAAACATCGACTGCGCATCCTGGATGGGATCAGCGGTCGGGTGTTAGATGGCGGCTGCGGCAGCGGCGACCTGGTACGCGCGCTGCGCCACTTAGAGGTTGACGCCTTTGGGGTTGATGCTGCCGCGCAGATGGTTCGGTTGGCGCAGCAAAAACTGGCGGAACATGATTTCGATCCGCAGGTGATCACTCAAGGCGATCTGACTCAACTTGCCTTCCGTGACAACAGCTTTGATGTTGTGGTTACGACGGGAGTGCTGGGCACTTTCTCGGCAGAGATGCAGCAGGCCGCACTCAAGGAGCTAACCCGTGTAGCAGGCTCAGAACTGCGCCTGTTAGAGCCCTTTGAAAAACGGCCCGGACTCTACCCGGCGCGGGTGGTGGGCTGGCTGTTCGACGGGCAGCGCCCGCTCAAAACCAGCACTTTCGAGCAGCTTGGTCTGCGTGCGGAGCGAAAGTGGGATGCAGTCATGGGCGTCTTCAGCTTTATTCATTGCACCATATCTGAGTGAATGACCCGTTGGTGGAGACACACCCGAGCAATGGTTCCCTCACCCAGGCGACTCAGGATTAAAAGTTGGCCCTGGTTCTGGCTGATGGCGCGATCGGCGATGGCCAGTCCCAGGCCGCTGCCCCCTGTGTGAGTCGAGCGCGCATGATCAGCACGAAAAAAGGCCTGCTTAACAAAGGGTAGGTCGTCTGGAGCGATGCCGATTCCCGTGTCTTCGATCTCGATCAGAACCTGATGGTCTTCTTGACTGCTGCGGACCTCAATCCGCCCGCCAGGCGGCGTGAAGTAGATCGCGTTCTCCAGCAAGGAGGCCAAAGCCAACTCGATGACTGGATCGAGTCGCAGCATAAGCACGCTGCCGTCGAGCTTGAGGGCCACTCGAAGGCCCTTGTTATCGAGCTTGCGTTGATAGCGCAGCGCCAACGTGTTCAGCATTTCGTTGACATCGATCAGTTCGGGGTTGATCACCTGCAGCTCGTTCAAGCGGGCCAGGTCCAACATCTGGTGGATTACCGAACGGAGCCGCTCCAGGCTCAACTCCATCAGGGAAGCGCGCGAGCTGGCTTTTTCTAGATCGGCTCGGAGCAGCGATACCAGCTCCTTAGGAGCAGGATCACCCTTTGGAACCTGTTGCAAGTCCTTCAGCATGTTGTTCAAGACGGCGGAAAGCAGATGCTGCGAAACGGTCAAGTTGGTTAAGGGTGTGCGCAGATCATGCGCCATATCGTCGATGAATGCGCCAATCATCGCAATTCTGCGCCCCTCGACCTCACGCTGTAGGCTTTTCACGTATTCCCAGTGATTGAGCAGCGCCATCATCACGAGGTCCTGGCCAGCCAGGTCAATTCGTTGGGCGTGGCCCGACACGCGAATCTGCTGTCCTGTGGGCAAATCGACGCGCGTTTGCTCCAGAATCGCTGCGCCATGGCTTTCCAGCCCAGACAGAATGTTTGGCAGCGCCAACTCGTCGATGGTGACACCGAGTGAATTTAGCGTGTGGCCGTCGATGGCCGCCTGATCGATCTGGAGCAAGGCCATATAGGCCGGATTGGCGTGCACAAGCTGTAGTCCTGGGTAGCGGAATGTTGCCAAGGCCACACGATTCTTGTCCATCAAGCCCTTCAGGAGTCGATAGGCCACAAGATCCGTTTCGTTCCATTCCATCTTGAACGTATAGACCAGGTAGATTAGCGCTTGATGGACCAGCCAGCGTCCCTCCAGCCAGACCTGCAGTGTGTTGGGGGCCTCAAGAACCTC
>JAADYZ010000489.1 GCA_010092775.1 Chloroflexota bacterium | reverse complement strand
CCTGGGCGTGGCCGACGAGCAGGTCACCGACGTTAACGCTGATTTCGACGATCAGCTTTCCCGTCGAACCAACGCTCTGATGGAAGCAGCCCAGCACTTTCAGTCTCAGCTAGAAAACGCAATGGGCAGTATCGCCTCGGAAGACATGATCTTCCAGCCGAGCGGCCAGGTCATCGTGAACGAAGGCAATGAGATCACAGCAGACGCGATCGGCCTGGTTCAGGAAGAGACGGCCAAGCTGCTGAACGATCTTGAGGCTGACGTTGAAGGTCGCCGCGAGTCGGCGCTCAACCGAGACGACGCTGAAGCCCAGGCCATCATCTCCGAAGCTGCGGAACGTATCGAGCAACTGGAAGATGACCTCTCAAAGCAAATTGCTGAGGTTCACCAGGGTTACATCGAGCAGCGCAACGAGCTGAGCGAGCTTGAACCACTTCAGTTTCTCAGCGAGGCGCGCTATCGCGAGCTAAAGGCCAAGTATGGTCAGGTCTTCCGGGCAGGCATGGGCGCCGGCGCTTTCTACGAGATTCTCAAGAATCTGGACCTAGAGAAGCAGAGTATCGAACTGTGGTCGGAGATTCGTACCACACGATCCAAGCAGCGCAAGAAGAAAGCCACCAAGCGGCTGCGTGTCGTAGAAGCGCTGCGCAAGAGCGACAATCGTCCTGAGTGGATGATTCTGACCGTTCTGCCAGTCATTCCGCCCGACTTGCGCCCGATGGTGCAGTTGGACGGTGGACGCTTTGCAACGTCGGACTTGAACGATCTCTATCGCCGCGTGATCAACCGGAACAACCGCCTCAAGCGCCTGCTCGAATTGGGCGCTCCAGACGTTATTGTGCGCAATGAAAAGCGCATGTTGCAGGAAGCCGTCGATAGCTTGATCGATAACAGCCAGCGGGGCAGGGCGCTTAGCCGTCGGGGCCGCCGCGAACTGAAGTCGCTAAGCGACATGCTCAAAGGCAAGAAGGGGCGCTTCCGTCGCAACTTGCTGGGTAAGCGTGTTGACTACTCTGGCCGCTCTGTGATCGTGATCGGCCCGAAGCTGAAGCTGTACCAGTGCGGCCTACCTAAAATCATGGCGCTTGAGTTGTACCGCCCCTTTGTGATCAGCCGCCTAGTCAAGTACAACTACGCCTCCAACGTCAAGAGCGCCAAGCGCATCATTGAGCGCGAGCGCCCCGAAGTCTGGGAGGTCCTTGAAGAGGTGATCACAGAGCGTCCAGTGCTGCTCAACCGTGCGCCAACGCTGCACCGCCTGGGTATTCAGGCCTTCGAACCGGTGCTGGTTGAAGGCAAGGCCATCCAGATTCATCCGCTCGTCTGTTCTGCTTTCAACGCAGACTTCGACGGCGACCAGATGGCGGTCCATGTGCCACTCAGCGAAAAGGCGGTACAGGAAGCGCGCGAGCTGATGCTGAGCACGCGCAACCTGCTCAAGCCCTCTGATGGCTCGCCGGTAGTTGGCCCTAGCAAAGACATGGTTCTGGGTGTCTACTATCTGACGATGGAGAAGCCTGGTCAGGAAATCGACAAAGTTGATCCATCGACTCTGCGCGCTTTCTTCGACATTGATGATGTGGAGTACGCCTACATCTTGGGGCAGGTCCACCTGCACACTCCAATCCGGCTGTACCGTCCGTTTGACGAAGGCGAGCCGCTGGAGGAGCCACTGGTAACGACAGTGGGGCGTTGCATCTTTAATCGCATTCTGCCCGATAATATCCGTTGGGTGCAGGAAACGCTTGGCAAAAAAGCCGTCAACAAGCTGGTTGGTCGCGTCTACACCGCGCACGGTCCGGAAATCACCACTGAGGTGGTGGACCAGATCAAGAACCTGGGCTTCCGCTACGCGACGGTTTCGGGCGTTACCATCGCCGTCAGCGACCTTCAGGTTCCAGAAGAGCGCTATACGATCATCTCAGACGCAACAGATCGCGTCAATCAGGTCGAACGGCAATACCGTCGCGGTCTGCTGACCGAAGAAGAGCGCTACCAGCGCACGATTGACGAATGGACCGGTGCCAAGTCGGCGGTTCAGGAAGCGATCAAGCGCTCCATGGACTCTTACGGCAACATGGCTGTGATGTCCTTCTCTGGTTCAGTTAAAGGCGGAATGGGGCCCATCACGCAGCTAGCGGGTATGCGTGGGCTGATGGCGGACCCCTCAGGCCGCATCATCGACTTGCCGATCCGAAGCAACTTCCGTGAAGGTCTGACCGCCCTGGAGTACTTCATCAGTACACACGGTTCGCGCAAGGGTCTCGCGGATACGGCGCTGCGTACTGCTGACGCAGGTTATCTAACCCGTCGCCTGGTAGACGTGGCTCAGGATATGATCATCAATACCTTCGACTGCGGTACAGAAGCAGGCATGTGGATTGATGGCGCGGACAACGTTGGTGGTCAGGAACTCTACGAGCGCATCGTGGGGCGTGTAGCCGCTGGTCCTGTCCATCATCCTGAAACCGGCGATTTGATCGTAGACCGCAATCATGTGATCGACGAAAACATGGCGGAATACATCGATCAAATTGGGGTTCGCAAGGTGTTTATCCGCACACCGATGACCTGTGACCTCGTCCACGGTCTGTGCGTCCAGTGCTACGGTCGAGACCTCGGGCGAGGTGATATGGTCGAGATTGGCTCAGCCGTGGGCATCGTGGCCGCGCAATCGATCGGTGAGCCGGGTACTCAGTTGACACTGCGAACCTTCCACGCAGGTGGTGCGGCTCAGAAAGGTGGTGACATCACCCAGGGTCTGCCGCGCGTCGAAGAGCTTTTCGAAGCGCGCAAGAAGCCAAAAGGTGAGGCGGTCATCACAGACCTTGACGGACAGGTTCAGATCTATGAGCGCGAGAGTGTGCGCTATGTCAACGTGGTTGATGCCGAGATCTTGAGTCAGGTCTACAACATTGATGGCTGGGAAGTTCTGGTCGAAGATGGCCAGGAAGTGCAGAAGGGTGAAGCGCTGGCCCGTCTAGAAGAAGATACCATTGCCGCTGAAGAGACTGGCCATGTATCGTTCGAGGACGGGGTTCTTAAGCTGATCTGGGAACGACGTGAAGAGCGCGAATATGAAATCCCAAGTGCCTCACGTTTGATCCAGGTTGAGGTAGAAGGCCCCGATGGCACGACTAGCAAGCGCGGATTGCGTGATGGTGACTACGTCAAGGCCGGTGATCAACTGACCGAGGGTGCGAAGAATCCGCATCGTATCCTGCGCATCCTGGGCCGTGATGCCTGCCAGATGTATCTGCTCAGCGAGGTGCAGCGCGTCTATCGCGATCAGGGTGTGAACATCAACGACAAACACTTCGAGGTTATCATCCGCAAGATGCTCTCTCGGGTCCAGATCACCCGGAGCGGCGATACAACGCTGTTGCCGGGAGAAATGGTTGATCGTATGGAGCTGCGCGTGGTAAATGAACAAGTCTTGGAACAGGGCGGTCGCCCTGCGGCAGGTCAGAATGTGCTGATGGGGATCACCAAGGCTGCTTTGGCCACAGACAGCTTCCTGTCTGCCTCGTCCTTCCAGCACACCATCCGTGTGCTCGCTGGCGCGGCGATCGAAGGTAAGGAAGATCCGCTGATCGGCCTGAAGGAAAACGTTATCATCGGCAAGCTGATCCCGGCTGGTACCGGCTTCCAGATCTACACGGAAGACGGGAACGGTGATGGCGGACCCCGCCGAGGTTTTGAGGGCGTCCGCTTTGGTGGCGACGAAGCCGATCTCGAAGAGGACTATGACGTCGACGATGATGACGAAGACGACGGCGAAGACTTCAACTACAACAACGACTAGTGTCTGCATCCATCCATGCAGTGAGAGACAACCAGCCCCTGACCGGGCTGGTTTTTAGTTTCCCTATTGCAGAATAGACCCGATTAGCATACACTCATTAGAACAAATGAGCCGAAAACAAGAACAGGATTGACAAGTTCTAGGCGAGGCCGTATTATCTCTGCTCGCCCTAAACCGTAGTCGCTTCGACTGACCCAGTGAGCTAAGCAAAGGACAGGTTGGATGGAAGTCGGAATCGTTCGCCAGGTCGATATTGATAATGAGATGCGTGCCGCCTATCTCGACTACGCCATGAGCGTCATTGTCAGCCGGGCGCTTCCAGATGCGCGAGATGGCCTCAAACCAGTGCATCGGCGCATCTTGTACGCCATGTATGATATGGGCCTGCGCCCAAATTCACCTTACCGGAAGAGCGCTCGTATCGTGGGTGAGGTTCTGGGCAAGTACCATCCACACGGTGACGCCGCCGTCTACGATGCGATGGTCCGCATGGCCCAAGACTTCTCCATGCGCTACCCGCTTGTTGATGGCCAGGGCAACTTTGGCTCCATCGATGGGGACTCCGCGGCAGCCATGCGCTACACCGAAGCTCGCATGTTCAATATCGGTGACGATCTTCTGATTGACATCGGTCGCGATACGGTTGACTTTGTCGAAAACTTCGACGGCAGCCTTGATGAACCGGCTGTATTGCCCTCCGCGCTGCCCAACTTGCTGCTAAACGGCTCCTCTGGAATTGCCGTCGGCATGAGCACCAGCGTGCCTCCGCACAACTTGAACGAGGTATGCAGCGCCCTGGCCTTCATGTTGGACAACTGGGGTCGCCTGGACGAAATCGGCCTGGACGAATTGATGACTCACATTTCGGGCCCCGACTTTCCAACAGGTGGCATCATCTTTCGCTACAACACCACTGATGACAGTGATCAGATTGCTAGGGCATCCGCAACCGGGCGCGGCAAAGTGACGGTGCAGGCCAAAGCGCACACGGAGCAGCTTAGCCGCAACCGAACCCGCCTGATCATCACCGAGCTGCCCTATCAAGTCAACAAGACTAACTTGATCGAACGGATTGCCCTTCTTGCTCGCGACGAGAAGATCGAGGGCATCACCGATCTGAGGGACGAGAGCGACCGACAGGGCTTGCGAATCGTCATCGAACTGACGCGAACAGCCGATGCCGAACATGTTCTTGGGCAGCTCTACAAACTGACGCCGATGCGTTCAACCTTTAGTATCATTATGTTGGCGCTCGTCGATGGTGAGCCGCGCTTGCTCTCCCTCAAGCAAGCACTGCGCGTTTACTTAGAGCACCGTCTTGAGATCATCCGCCGGCGCAGCGAGTACGATCTTCAGCGCGCCCGTGAACGGGCACACATTCTCGAAGGCCTCTTGGTCGCATTGGACAATCTCGATGCGGTCATCGACACCATTCGTCGCTCACGCACCGCAGAAACGGCGCACACCAATCTCCGACGGAGCTTCAGCCTGAGCGATGAGCAGGCAACTGCCATTCTAAATATGCCACTGCGTCGCCTGGCAGCCTTGGAACGCAAGAAGATTCAAGACGAATACGAGGAAAAGCAAGCCACGATCGCCTATTTGGAAGAACTGCTGGCCAATCCTCAGCTTGTGCGGGAGGTGATTAAGGAGGAACTGGCAGACGTTCAAGAAGCCTATGGCGATCCCCGCCGTAGCCTGATCGTAGATACCGCGGCCAAAGGCGTCTTGAAACTCTCTGAACTTCTGCCGGATGAACGCGTTTGGGTCACACTGACCGAGGGCGGATTGATCTCACGCACCTTTGACGATCAACAGCCCAAAGTCACGACTGCGATCAAGGACCCGCCACGCCTGATGCTCAACGCCGCATCGAGTGAGACACTTTATCTGTTTACCAAGCAAGGCAGCGCGGTTACCATACCGGTTCACCAATTGCCCCAATCCAACGACTTCCAGGAAGGTACCAACCTGCCGAGCTTGGCCAGCCTGGAGGCAGACGAACAGGTTGTCGCCGGGCTGACCCGCTCCCCGGCGGCGGCTGAAGAAGGCTATCTCTTCCTCGCTTCGCGACAGGGTATCGTGAAACGTGTCGCGCTTGCCGATTTGCCAGGATTGAGTGCGCGTGCATTCCCTGTGATGCTGGTCAGTGACGACGACGAACTCGGCTGGGCCACCTGGACGCGCGGCGGACAGGAGGTGATCCTGGTGACCGCCGATGGCAATGCGATCCGCTTCAGCGAGGAAGACGTGCGCACGATGGGGCTTAAAGCCAATGGCGTCAAGGGCATCAAGCTGAGCGGCCGCAACGACGAGATCGTTGGCATGATGCTTGCTGACTCACGCCACGTCCTGTGGACCATCACCCACAGCGGTGAAGCCAAGTCCACCCCCATCGACGAGTATCCGAGCCAGGGCCGTTATGGTCAAGGTGTGATCACCTACAAATTCACCAGTAAGCAAGATAGCCTGGCTTGCGCAGCGACCGGGCATCCGAACGATAGCTTGGTGGTTGTGACCACCAAGGGTAAGCCCAAGTACATGCGCTTCAGTCTGGCTCCCCAGGCCAAGCGCAACGCAACGGGTCAGTCGATTATCGCATTGGGTAGCAACGAGCGTGTTGCCTATGTGGTTGTGCCCGGTGAGGTCACCTCGATCGGGAAAAATGGATCGGGCAGATAACCCTTGGAGGATGGGCGCTCCTCAGGTCACTAGTCAGACACGCGAGCGCTCATCCACCTTGAGCCAGACTGCTGAAAACGCCATCGTATTGACTCATCATCGCGCCCCAATCGTAGCGGCTTGCACGACTCCGCAGCGAGATGGTGCGG
>JAADYZ010000488.1 GCA_010092775.1 Chloroflexota bacterium | reverse complement strand
ATTTACTGATACCCCCAACTCATTTTTTGTTGGTGCACAGCTTCATGCTGATCAGCGCCAACCAGTCTATATAAATCCACAAGACTTACGTACTCACGCTGTTATTGTCGGCATGACCGGCAGTGGCAAGACCGGCCTGGGTACGATCTTGCTGGAAGAAGCTTCAATGGACCAGATTCCACAGATTATTATCGACCCGAAAGGGGACATGACCAATCTATTGATGGCTTTTCCATCGCTCGACCAGGCACACTTTAAGCCTTGGGTTAACCCGGATGATGTGCCGCAAGGAGAGAATCTGGAGAGCTATGCAGCCGCCGAAGCAGCGGCTTGGGCGCAGGGGTTGGCAAAATGGAGCATCGATGCGGAACGAGTACAGCGGCTGCGGCGTAAGATCGAAATGACTATCTTTACGCCTGGTTCCACCGTTGGTGTCCCCATCCGCCTCCTATCCTCCCTTCAAGCCCCGGAGCTAAGCTGGCAGCAGCATGAGGAGATGCTGCGTCAACGTATTAATCGTTTAGTGACAGCTTTACTTCAACTCGTCGGGCAAGCAGGGAAGGATATCGAAAGCCCTGAGCATATCTTGTTGGCTAACATCTTCGAGTTCAATTGGCGTCGAAACAACGATCTGAGCTTGGAGAAGCTGATCGTCCAAACCCAAAACCCACCATTCGAACAGCTCGGTGTGCTAGATGTCAATACGGTCATCTCTCAGAAAAAACGTCTGGCCCTGGGGAAACAAATTAACCATCTCATCGCTGCACCCCACTATCAAAGCTGGTTGCGTGGCCACGATCTGGATATTGGATCACTGCTCTACAATGATGACGGCACGGCCCGCAGCAGTATTTTCTACTTGGCACACCTAACTGATGAAGAGCGCCAGTTTGTCATTACCTTGCTGCTCGAGAGTCTTCTAAGCTGGGTCCATACTTTATCAGGATCAGCCAGTCTACGTGCCTTAGTCTACATTGATGAGGCTTTTGGACTACTTCCGCCGCATCCCCGAAACCCATCTACCAAAGAGCCGCTACTGCGCTTACTTAAGCAGGCTCGCGCTTATGGCGTCGGCACGATTATCGCCACACAAAATCCACAAGACTTGGACTATAAAGCCCTATCCAACACGGGCATGTGGTTCGTGGGCAAGCTCCAGACGAACAATGATAAACGACGCGTCCTAGAAGGCATTGTCGAAGCGGACGATACTGCCATCAGCGAAGAGACGTTGGCCGAACAAATTGGGGTGTTGGGTCAGCGCGAGTTCGTCTACAACAACATCCATGATTCAGAGACACCCCTAGTCTTCGAGACGCGCCACAGCATGGCCTATCTACGCGGGCCGCTCAGTCGAGACCAAATTGGCGAACTGATGGCGACACGTCAGGAAACGGACAGTAACGAAGTGCGTCGAGTCCCCAATACTTTAGGTGTCGGGCCGAGCGAAGAAATGAGTGGTCAGGCCGGGAAAGTAATCGAAAGCCGTGCGAATACGGAACAGTTGGATAGTCACGATGCGGAGGATGTCGAACCGGTAGGATTCTCGCCTATCATAGCAGGTATTCCAGCTCAGGTTGAGCAATACTATCTACCGCTTGAATTGACGCCTTCGGCTGCTGTCAAGGCTCAAGGGACAATACAAAGCTGGCCACAGCTCAATCAGGTGACAGAGGCCATGCTCTTATATCGCCCTGCGCTTTTGGCACAAGCAACAGTGCGCTTCAAGCATCGCAAGACCAACACCACCGACTTGCAATGGTATGCCTTTATCGTGCCTGTCTTACCCAGCATGGCGTACCTCGAATGGAACGAATATCAGTCCTATCCCTTCGATCCCAAGACTTTGCATGTGGAACCGCCGCAAGAAGCACAATATGCTCCTGTGCCGAGCATTTTCCAGAAGAGAACCACCTATACGGAACTACGCAACAGCCTGGAGGATTGGCTCTACAGCAATCTGCGGATCACAACTCTACACAATCCGCAGCTCAACCTCTATGCCGGACTCAACGAATCGCGGCGGGAATTCTTAGAGCGCATCCAAACGCGAGCCCGTGACGAACGCAACCTTGAAATCGACCGGACCGCTCAGAAATTCGACAGACGGTTGATCTCTTTAGAAAAGCAGATACAACGGAAAACCAGTCGCTTGGAAGCCGAGCAAGAAGAATTCGAGAGCCGACAGCAAGAACGACTGGCGACCGCTGGTGAATCACTGTTACGTCTGCTGCGTGGCCAGCTTTATCGCACCTTTTCATCGATCTCTGAAGTAGCCCGCCAAACCAGCCAGTCTGAAGAGCAGACTGAGGTGCTCGAAGAGGATTTAGCCTTCTTGAGCCAGCAGTTACAGGAAACGCAAGATGATATGGAACGTGAAGTGGCCGAGATCAACCAAAAGTGGGAAGACATCATGGCTGATGTGCAAGAGACTACGATCACACCGAATAAGAGTGATATCTCAGTCGTGTTTTTTGGGCTGTGTTGGGTGCCGTATTGGGGCTTCCCAAAAGATGAGGACATCATCACAACTCCAGCCACAACGTCAAGTCTGGCAACGTCACAAGTCAAAGTCTTTGGCCAAAAGATTCCACGCATGGTAAATAGCGCACGCAAGGAGCAATCTACATGAACTTCGATTTCGGATATAAGAGTGTTCAAGGAAAAAGGCACGATGTTAATCAAGATACTATCGGTGTCATGGCAGATACGGACGAAGGCACACAATATGAGGTCCCCGTCTTTGTGGTCGCGGATGGCTTGGGCGGCTATGCGGGCGGTGAAGTCGCCAGCGATATTGCGGTCAACAAGCTGGTTGACTATGTCAAGCAGCATCAGCAGAGCCCGGCTGGTCAATTAGTTGACGGCATCAGAGATGCGAATCGCAGCGTCCGCAGTAATCAGCAAGCTGAAGCACGCCTCAACAAGATGCAGACTACGGTTGTGGCGGCAGCCCTGACCCCACAAGTCCTCTACGTTGCCAACATTGGCGATAGTCGAGCTTACCTCATCCGGGATCATGACACTATTGAGCAAATCACCGATGATCACTCACTAAAGGCTGAGTTAGAACGGCGTGGTGTGCAAGCGGGCAGGTTGACGCGCAGTCAGATCACCCGAGCCATTGGCTATGATGACGAGATCGAGATTGATGTGTTTGAACCAGCCTGGCAGCCTGGTGACACATTGATTCTATGCAGTGATGGCTTGTGGAGCGAGGTGACAGAGTCGCAAATTCGCGAGACGGTGCTGTCTCAGCCACCTGGAGCCGCAGCGGAGTCACTGGTCGAAAGTGTGAAACGACGCGGTGCTCCGGACGATATCAGCATCATCATCGTGAAATACAAAGCATAGATGTCTGACTTTACATTCCCTTCTCACTTTCTTTGGGGTACAGCAACATCATCGCACCAAGTCGAAGGACATAATACGAACAACGATTGGTGGGCGGCTGAACAAGAAGGGCAGACTGTGTACCAAGGTCAGCGCTCTGGCGCCGCCTGCGACTGGTGGAATAATGCGGAAGATGACTTTGACCGCATGATTGAAATGAACCTCAATACGCATCGACTGTCGATTGAGTGGAGCAGGGTGCAACCTGCCCCCCGCCGTTGGGACGAAGCAGCTTTGGCTCGCTATCGTCATATGATCAGCGCGTTGAAAGCACGAGGGATTGAGCCTATGGTCACTCTCCATCATTTCACTAACCCGTTGTGGATGGTCCGTCAGGGAGGGTGGGAGTCCGAACATAGCATTGAATGGTTTGTGCGCTACGTGAAGAAAGTCGTCGGTGCGCTCAAGGATCAGGTCTCGTTGTGGTGTACCATCAATGAGCCTAACGTTATGGTGGGCCAAGGGTGGCTGGCCGGTATCTGGCCACCGGGAAAGCAAGATCACATGGCGGCGATTGAGGCGAGCCTCAACCTAGCCAGAGCGCACGCAGCAGCTTACCATGCGATTCATGAGATTATTCCAGAGGCGCAGGTTGGCATTGCAAAGCACATCGTGACTTGGGACCCGCGCTTGGCCTGGCTGCCCACTGATCATGCTGTCGCGCGCCTGATCAATTATGTAACCAACCATCTGTTTCTAGATGCTATCACGCAGGGCAAGGTGAAACTGCCATTCTTGCGCCCGATCCCCATCAAAGGGGGCCAGAATTCACTAGACTGGCTGGGCATCAACTACTATCAGCGCTATCGGGTGGGCTTCACGATTAAGCATGCACTGAGACTGCTATTCCCACAAATTGCCTCGGATTGGTTTTATCAAGGGACTAAGCCAGGACATCCCAAAGGGCCTAGTGGCTGGGGTGAATTTCACCCACCTGGTCTGCTATGGACGCTGGAAAACCTGAGTCGTTATGGTGTGCCAATATACGTCACCGAGAACGGCATTCCATCAAATCGAGATGAGTTGCGTCAGAGCTTCTTGGTCAGCCACATTCATCAAATATGGAAGGCCATTCAACGGGGTGTTAGCGTCAAGGGATACTATCATTGGAGCCTGCTAGATAATTTCGAGTGGGCACAAGGCTACAACCCAGAGTTTAAGTTCGGCTTGATCGGCGTCAATTTTGAGACACAGGCACGTGAACCGCGACCAAGCAGTTCGCTCTATGGTCGAATTTGTAAGATGAACGCGATTTCAGCGGAGACCGCGACAACTTTTACCCCCCAGCTTCTGTCAAAATTATTTCATGGCTAATTTAATTCACCCACTGAGGGAGATCAATGTGCACGACAGCACCGAAAATGGTGATATTGACGAATCGCAAAGCGGGGCCCCAGCCGGTGGTTACGCTGTGCGAGATTTCTTTTCCACAGATGAGATTTTCAGGCGGGTGGCGGCCAGCGCACATGAAGAATTCGCGCTACCCGTCCGTATGTTGTTCTTGAGTGGTCTAGCGGCTGGCTTGTCAATTGGCTTATCTTTTCTGGCACGGGCTTCGGTGACTGCTCTGATTCCGCAGGACAGCAGTGGACTGGTAGGTAATTTGCTCTATCCGATAGGCTTCCTGCTCATTGTACTGGGACGCTATCAACTTTTCACAGAAAATACGTTGACACCCGTCACGTTAGTTCTGACTCGGATTGCGAGCATCCCTGCCCTGCTGCGTAACTGGGGGATTGTGCTGGGGGCAAATTTGTTGGGAGCAATCACCTTGGCCGTCTTGCTCAGCGTTACAAATGTGTTTAACCCAGAAACGGCTGAGGTCGCCCGCGAGTTCGCCCGCCATGCAATCGAATTCTCAGCTATTGACTTGTTGTTCAAGGGAATCATCGCAGGTTGGCTGGTCGCCAGCATGGTGTGGTTGATTCATGCCGCTCGCGAGACGATTTCACGTTTCGCCATCGTCTTTGTGCTTATGTACTTCATCCCTACAGCCGACCTATATCATTGCATTGTTGGTGCGTGTGAAGTTGCCTTTCTAGTCTTTGAAGGCGGCACCAATGTCATTGATGCATTGTTTGGATTTTTCATCCCCGTATTGATCGGGAACACCATCGGGGGTGTGCTCTTGGTTGGCATCTTGAACTATGCCCAAACTAAAGAGTCGCGTTTTCCCGGATAT
>JAADYZ010000487.1 GCA_010092775.1 Chloroflexota bacterium | reverse complement strand
GGCCGCTTGGCACAGTCGTCTGTTGAAAGAATGGGGGAGTGTCGTCAACCTTGGGGCGCTCGTTGGGGGGCAATTCATGCCACTCGTCAGCGGTGCGCTCGTTCGGTGGGATTTGTTCTGCCATGATGTCTGGCTCCTTGCCTAGAGAAAACATTCGTCTTCGTGAGAAGCTCTCAATGACCTATACGCGCAGGGCGCCGGCACGTTGCAGAGATGGCGCGAGCGCACCGGTCGGGTGCGCTCGCTGAGACTAAAAGGGAAGCCTGCGATTGACTGTTAGGGGACCAGCTCGTAGATCACGTTAACGGTGACGTTGACACTGAGCTGCCCCTCATTGATCGGGACGGCACCACCACCGAATGCGTCCTCGGCGACATCGACGCGACCAGAAAGCATCGGTCCACTTGCACCACCCTCACTGATCGAGATAGGTGCACCAACCGACATACCGAGTTCTTCGGCAAGCGACTCAGCGCGAGCACGGGCATCGGCCACCGCACTGGCGCGGGCCTCGCCCTCTAGGGTGCTGGTGTCATCGATGCCAAATGACAGCCCGTAGACCTGATTGGCCCCAGCCTCCAGCGCCGCGGTGATCACCTCACCGACCGTGCTGATGTCGCGCACCACGATATTGATGGTGTTATCAACGGTGAACACGATGTCGCCAGTTGACTGACCAGACTGTGGATCGAAGCGTTCGTCTTGCCAGACGTTGAAGTTGGTCGTCTGGACATCTTCACCAGCTACGCCCAGCTCCACGACAACATCCCGAACAGCGGCGATGGTGGCGTTGGCGTCTTCGAGCGCAGTATCCAGGTCGGCATTGCGCACATTGATGCCGAAGTTGATTCGGGCCAAGTCGGGCGCGCCGTTGGCGCTGCCACTGCCACTCACCGCGATGGTGTTGACATTGGGGCTATCGGCGGCTGCGGCTGGTGTCGGCCCAGCACAGGCAGTGAGTGCCAAGGCTAGCAGACCGAACAGGGCCAAGAGCAGTGCAGGCTTTCTGACATTAAAACGGGTCTTCATGATCTTCTTCTCCAAGGTGAGTTAGAATTTGCCAACTTCACCCCTATAACGCCTCAGGCGACCCCAACGTTCCCGACGCAGACAAGCTGAATCAAGAAACACGCTCTTGAGCGTGTTGAGGGAACAAATGTTGGGCTTACGACGTTTTATGCGCTTTTGCGCAGGATTTGCTGCCTGAGGTGGCGCATACCCAGATTGTGGGCCCGCAACTGCAAACGCCGAACTATGGCGGGATGGGCAAGCGGCACATCGCCGCGCGTGCGCGAAATCACATCGACTTGCAAGGCGAGAGTGTCATCTTTCTGCCAATCCAGGGCTGCACGCCACTCGCCGCGTTCGACATGCGCTGCGGTCGTGATGTATGCGATGTGGGCATGCCGTTCCTCCGCAACCACTTCGCTGATCTCATTCATGGCGAAAACCGTATACAGGGGCAAGCCAATGGCGTTGAGGGCAGGCACGCGTATGACCAAGCGATCACCGGGGCGCATCCAGCGGCCTTCTTCGGAAAAATCGCTGACGGATGTCATCACGCTGGGTGGATAGAAGCGATAGCGCATCAAACGATCGACCGCAAAGCGGAAGAGTGAACCGTCCGGGTCGGATGCGATGATGTCTTCGTAATGATCGGTCTTCCAGCGTTCGTCGATGTCCTGGTCAGGATCGAAGGTCAGCGGAGCATCACGCCATGCTTCAAGATAGTGGCGGCTGAGGTGGCGCCCACCGACAAGGTGTTGAGCTGGTAGCCACTTTTCTCGTTGACTGGAAAGCCCTGCAGGAGCTGCTGCCATGGTACCTCACACGTTAAAAACTTTTAGATACTTATGAAAACATTATAGCGGTTCAAAGAACCGATGTCTAACGGGCTGGGCGGCCTTAAGGTCGAATGGGTGGCTCCACCTGCGGAAAAGCCTCATCTTGCAGGCTTTCGATGTCAACAATTTGCCCTAGGAGCTGGTTCGCCGCGATGGCGAAGATCATGGCCAGAATGGCGGCGACCACCGTGACCACCCCCAACACACGTGAGCGCATGTCCTTCTCGATCAGATTGAGCACCGATAGAATGCCAAAAAGGATAGATGACACAATGAGGGCGATGGTGACAATGATCGGGTCGATGCTCAGGTTTGGTGCCAAAATGAAACCCGCCAGCAGGGCTCCGAAGGCCCCGACAAAGAGCAGCCACTTGACGATGGTGCGATTGCGAGTGCGCCGCTCTTGGCGCTTGGGTCGGGCAGACTCGCGATTAGAATTCGTCATCGATTCCTTCCTTCTTAGCGTTGATCAGACGAGATAGGCAATGGCATAGTTCTGCTCGCTGTTCATGACCAGCGAGAGCTTGTGGCCTTCAGCATATGCAGCTACATCAATGACTTTCAGGTAAGGCTCGTAACGATCGTCCGCAGGCAGCAGACTCGACAATGCATTGGGTGCGTTGTTGAGCCAATCTTCTCGGTAGGTGGTCTCTTCATCATCGGGGTAAAGCGGCAGCGGGTAGATATTGGCCTCAACCAAGTCTTGGAAGAAGTGTGTGCCGTAGCTGACCTCTGGCACAGACCCGTCCTCTTCGTAAGCGATTTCGATCAACACTGCCGTGTGAAAGATGTCGGCGTAATTGACTCTAACGCCCAGTTGGATGTTGGACGACCCCCAACGACCCGGCCCCATCAAGATGTAAGTCTTGCCGGCAAGGGCCTGATTCAAGCGCCCGACTAGGTTACCGAGTTCGATGCGGGTTTGTGGCTCAGGAATGTGGGCATAGGTTCGAGGATTGACATAGACAATATACTCGATCTCGGTAACTGTCCCCGATGGCACCTGTCGATTTGCCGTGAAGACGATGTCCTCCTCTGGAACCTCAGGAATCTCGGCGGCGTCAGCGGCCTTACGTAGGCTCTGGGTACGGCATTGGAGCACTGAATAACGCAACCGGGGTTTAGGGTGGCTCGCCACAAACTCCGCTGCCCACTCGATGTCCACCGAGCGTCCGTAGGCTTCCTCCAAGACCGTCAGGATGGAGCGCATGGCGGCGACAAAGTTGCTCTCGCTGAGCAGGTTGTCGAAAGTTACGACCAGCTCATCGGCTTTGACCCGCAGTGGGCGGCCCACCATCGGCTGAATGAAGCCGTCCTTGTCGAGTGACATGATGGCACTCAACGATGGGTAGCGCAGCGAAAGCACATCACGGATGGGTACCGTCTTGAAGGTGTTTTCCTCCATATCGATCACATCGATCATGTGCTGTGAGTAACGGCGGACCAATTCGGGCGCGCGTTCGGGCCGCAGTTCCGGATGGCTGAGTGCGATCATACGGGGGTAATCGCTGCCGACCCGGTCGACGGCGCGGGTACCCAGCCCAGCCACCATGCGCAGCAGACCCGCGTCGCCCTGGATGCGACTGCTCCAGCGGTAAGGGTTGTGGCTGAAGCCGACGCCAGCAATATCGGGGAAGAAATAACGTCCGTGGCGCTGGCCTTCGACTTTTTGGATCAGGACGGCCATGCGCTCATCATAATCGGTCAGCCCCATGTGTTCACGATAGATCAGTGCTTCGGGCCGCACCACGCTAGCATAGACCTTGACAATGGCGCGGACCAATTCACGCAGATTCTCTTCGTGAGTCCCCTGATTTGGCAGGAAGAAACTATCATATTTACCAGCGAACGAGGTGTCGAAGTTATCTTCGAGGAGGCTCGAAGAGCGCACAATCAAGGGCGACTTCTCAACCGCTTGCAAAAGTTGTGAAAGCTCCTCAACGACGTATTCGGGTAAGTCACTATTGAGATAGGAGTTATAGATCTCGGGGTAGTCCGCTTTCATCTGGTGCAGGGCTTTGTACTTCTGGTTCATGAAGCGGAAGAGATCGTTGCGCGAATGGAATTCGTAGTAGACATCGGACCCCAAGTACCAGGATTCTGGGATCGCAATCTGCCGAGCATCGTAGTCGCCCGCCTGAGCGTTGCGGTCCAATATCTTGTGAGCCAGCCACATACCAGCCGCTTTACCGCCAATCTTCCCGCGACCGATACGTCGATTGCGAATGTTGGTCAGATCGGTGATGGTGAAATACTTGCGCGCGACCCGCACAAAGGACAGTTGGTCGGAGATCATCGCTTTGATCAGCACGACGATAATCTCCCGCAGGTGGTGCTCGACCTCAGAGCGCTTCTCGGGCGGGTAGCGTTCGTACTCTTCGGCCTGGGCGAAGAGGAGTTCCCAGGGGGCGAGTTCGGGATTGAAGCCCAAGAAGATTTGCTTATCTGGAATGCGCTGTGAGACGAGTTCTTGCACGATGCCAATGAACAGATCGTGCGGGAGGTTGTAGGCAAAATAGAAATCCGTCTGGGAATCGCGAATGATGCTCAAACGCTCGTTCCAGATCTCCAGCGGTTCCTGAAAATAGGGATCATCCAGGCCCTCGCGCTGCTGCGACTGCATTGCCTTATCGCGGACCTCACGCTCAAACTGCTGAGGAGACACGATGCCACGGGCAAACAACTCTTCCCGCATACGCTGACGGATACGCCGAGCCAGAATCGGGTACTGGCTGATCTCCAGATAAATCTGGAAGACTTTGGGCATGGTGCGCGTATCGAATGTCATCGTCATGCGGTTGATCCTTCAGCTCGGGATAAGAGTGGGGTTTGGCTGCGTCTGGCTCAGCCCCTTGATTGTACCACGCGCAGCCTTCAGTGATACACCTCCAGCACAGCATGGAAGACAAGGGTTTGAACCATCGTCAAGGCAGCGAGTAAGCTGCCATATCCGATTGGCGTAACGGTTTCGTCCGTGGCGTTGTGAGCGGCGATCCAAACCAGCAGCGGAGCGACATACATCAAGGCCCGCGCTGTCTCGCCGCGCCAGGCACCTGAGAGAAAGAGCAGTGCAAAGGCCACATAGAAGGCCAGAGTCACACTGTCACCAAGTTCCCAGGGGGAGCGCTGGCGCAGTTTACCGACCAGCAGGCCCAACTCGCGCAGCGCATGATAGGCCACTGGCACACCGGCGAATAACAGCAAATCATAGGGATTGTAGAACAGCCACAACCAATAGCTGCGGGTAGAGGAGAGGTCGCCGTGAGCGCCCATCGCGTTGAAGAAGACCGTGATGGGGTTCATCCCAACGATCCAGGCAATGAGCCAGACGCCCACAGACCCCAGCCCCACCAAGCTCAGGTCACGCAGGCCGCGCTGCCAGTTGGCCTGACTCCCCAATGATAGGGCGTGGAACAAGGCCATGAGGAAAAGCAATAACAGGAAGGGCAGCATGCTATAGCTGGCGAAGGTGCCACAGCCTGCAATGATCCCAGCGAGCAGCAGTGGCCACCCCTTGGATTGGCACAATCCCTCGACGGCCAACCAGAAGCCCAGTGCAGCGATCAGGGTTTGGACGTCATCGACGACCGGTATGAAGAGCGTGAGTGCCGGATAGAAGGCAAACAGGGCAATTGACAACCGGGCGGTCCGTTCCCGTCCCAGCCGCCGCGCAGCCAGATAGAGCGGTATGATGCTCAGAGCGCTCAGCGCGGGGATCGTGACGGAAGCGGCGACTCCCGCGATCACCTCCATCACAGTGTAGTCAGCCGCCCAATCGGGCAAGGCGGCCAGGCGTGGTTCGATAACTGGGGCCGCGATTTGCTCCACGCCGGGCAGGCGCTCGGTCAGCTCGATAATGCCCCAAAAGATCAAGGTGTTGCCTGGGGCCTTGCTCTGTTGGCGATAGGCCAACTGCTCCGGATTGTCGTCATAGGTTCCGACGAAATTGAGCACGTTGTCGACCTCTGTTGCCGGGCCGAAATAACCGAAATAAGTGGGGTTGAGCGTGCGAGCGACAATATCAAGGCCGCTGGGGAGGGTGAACTGGACGGCCAGACGAAAGGCCAGCGCCAAGCCAATCACGAGCAGCAGCGACCACCAGGGCTGGCGCTCAAATCGACGAGCCAGCGCGGCCCAAGCGCCGATCAGGCCCGCCACACTCAACGGTGCGATGAGTCTCCAGAGGATCAAATTGGGCGGCCAAACGTAATCCCACTGCCATTCCGGCGGGTAGGGGGCAGGGCCGCGCAGCAGCGGTGTGACATTGGCGGCAATGGCGATGCAGACGAGCAGGGTCAGGCCAACGATAAGCCAGGCAGAGCGATCCACTAGTAAATTGCGCCAGGGAGGCGGCGCGGATGGCGGCGCGGATGGCGGCGCGGATGGCGGCGCGGATGATGGCGCGTGGGCCGATTGAGTGGAGGGGCTGGTTTGCATAGGCGCAACCTTACCCGAGGCCCTGTGGGCT
>JAADYZ010000074.1 GCA_010092775.1 Chloroflexota bacterium | reverse complement strand
GACCTGGTCACTTGGGCTGTTGCTCAGCATTCTCGTACTGATTTACATGATCACCGCGCCGTCGCGCTGGCTCTGGGAGTGGGTCCCCTTGATTGATCGCGTGCAGTTCCCCTGGAGGCTGCTTGGGCCAGCCAGTCTGTGCTTGGCCATGTTGGCCGGGGTAGGGGGGAGTCTGCTGATCGAGCGGCTGCGCGGTCAAACTCAGCAGCTTGGCTTGCTCGCCGCCATTAGCACGGTGATTATCGTCTACGCGCTGCCCTGGCTCTACGGTCTGTATCTGCCCCCTCAGGGCACCAGCAGCCCAGCCGACGTCCTGACCTTTGAGCAGCAAACCGGCTGGGTCGGCACAACCTCGGCCACTGAATATGCCCCCGTATGGGCACAGCAGTTTCCCAACCCGGATCAACTGGTGGGCCTCTATGCACAGGATGCGCCCATTCCGCGATTGCAGCCCAACCCTGCCGTCACCATCGAACAGGCCGCCTGGGCCGGTGTGACCGCCGATGTACAGCTTACCGCCTCGGCAGATACACGTCTGATCTTCAATTGGTTCTTCTTCCCTGGCTGGGAAGCTCACCTGAACGACGAACCGGTTGATCTCGTCCCAACGGTGCCCCATGGTCTGCTCAGCATTGACGTACCCGAGGGCGACCATCGTATTCAAATCCGTTTTGGGCAAACCGATATTCGACGCTTTGCCACCGCTGTCAGCCTGATTGGCCTGGCGGTTCTAGGCGCGGCCTGGGTCTTCTGGCCCCTGCCGGTTGAAACGCAATCCCCCGGAAAGCTGTCAGATTGGGGGCCCTGGCTCAGCAGTTTTGCCCTGCTGATCGTCGTGGGCTTAGTCCTATTTGGTCTCAAAGCGCTGGTCATTGATAACATCAACAGCCCACTTAAACGGGAACGTTTTGCCAACGGCGTTGAGGCCGCTCTAAGCATGCCGATCCAGGCCGATTTTGACGGCCAGATTACCTTGTTGGGCCTGGAGTCCTTTCCCCAGCGCAGCCGGTCAGGCGCATCGATTCCGTTGGAAATCTACTGGCAGCTTTCGGATCAAACCTTGAGGGAAAATCTGAGCACGATCTATTATCTGCGCGACTCAGAGGGGAACAGCATCCTCCAGGATGATTCTCAGCATCCGGGCGGTTTCCCAACCACCAATTGGCTGCCTGGCTTCTACGTCGAACAGCGCCGCACACTTGAGCTGCCACCAGCAACGCCACCTGGCACTTATACCCTGAGCGTCCTGGTCTACTCGATTGGCAACCAGCGCAGCCTACCGGTCTTTAACGCAGAGGGTGCGCCACTTGGCGTCGAACTGGAATTGGCTGAGATTGAACTGCGGCGTGGGCCGCGACCGCAGCCGCGTGTTTTGTTGGGCTATCCACCTGAGGCGGAGCCGCTGACCGAGCAGGTCAGCTTGCTGGCCAGCCATTTTCCCAACGAGCAGGCTGAAGTCGGACAACCTGTGACTTTCGAGTTGATCTGGCGGGCGGAAGAGCGGCTCGAGTCATCTTACGGATTCCGTGTAGTCTATCGAACGCTAGAAGGGGCCTTGAAGGGCTCATCGGAGCAGTTCCCACTGACCAATGGATTCCCCACGAACGAGTGGCGGCGCGGCGACCTGTGGCGTGGAACCCATTTATCCTATGTACCGGGACGCCTGGAGACTGGTGTTTACGCACTATCGATCCAACTGGTCGATGAGGACGGCGAACCAGTCGGCAGCGCCGCGCCAATCGGCCGCATGATTGTCACAACGCCACAGCGTGTCTTCGATCTCTCGCCAGAGGCCACCGCTTACGGTGCCACCTGGGCAAACCAGATCGACCTCATCGGATATAAGCTGTCGACTGTGCGGGCACCGATTGGCCAGAGCCTTGATGTGTTCTTGTATTGGCAGCCTGAGGTCGAAATACGGCAGAATTTGAAGGTCTTTGTCCACTTGATTGACGAAAACGATCAGATTGTTGCTCAGCTTGACCAAATTCCGGCGGCAGGCTCGCGCCCAACGACCGGTTGGGCGCCGGGCGAGGTCGTGGGAGATGGCTATCGTCTCTATTTGCCGCCTGAGACGGAGCCGGGGCCAACCCGCCTACGGATTGGCCTTTACGATGCGCAGACTGGTGAGCGTATTCCTGTTAGTGAAGCGGCAGACTTCATCATTCTTCCGCCCGAAATCACGCTCACCGGCCCGGATTAAGCCCTTACTCGTCGCCCTTGATCTGGCTAAGGACCCTGATGTCTTTACGCAGATTATTGGCCCGCAAAATGAGGCTGATCACGTAGGCTACCCCAATCACGCCAATCACCACATAGGCCAGAATCAGACCATCAGTCGTATCTGGCGGGGTCTGGGCTTGCTGCAACAACGTCGCTAGGTCCATCGACTACCCCTGACGTGCCAATACAGCCGACTTTACCTGCTTGATGCGCTCGCTGAGATTCTCCAAGCGCAGGCGATGTGCCAGCAGCGTGGCATATACGGCTGTGAAGGTCAGCAGTGAGAAGCCCAAGGTCTGCCCAATGCGTGCTGACACGCCGAAGTCGCCTTCGCCCGTGCTGGCGCTTGGCCCAACCACATGCGGATGAATGGTCTGCTCGACGAAGCGCACCCCGACATAGGTGAAGATCACGCTGGTGAAGGCAATGATCACGTAGATCGCGGCGAAGCGGGCGCGTCGCCGCGGATCATCGATCCCCTGACGCAGCATCAGATAGGCCGCGTAGGACAGCCAGGTCACTGCCGCCGAGGTCAGTTTGGGGTCCCAGGCAGGCCAGGGATTGCCCCAGGCATACTGCCCCCAGATGGGGCCACTGGTCAGTGTGATGGTCAGGAGCATCAACCCCACTTCCACCGAGGACTTGCCAACCCGATCCCACTGCATCTTGCCGTTGATCAGGAAGACAATCCCAGCGACCAGCGCCACCAGAAAGGCCAGGGCACCGGCCCAGGCCGATGCAACGTGAAAATAGAATATCCGTTGAACGTTCCCTAGGGTCCGTTCCATCGGTGCGTAGACGAAAACCATATAACTCGCTGCCAGCAGCATCACGCCCGTAAAGCCAGTCAAGACGGCTAGCCCGGTCGGAAAACCGCGCCCGGTTGAGCTGGTTTGTGATGGTACTTGCGGCGGGTTGTCTAAGGACGCTTGAGTCGCCATAGTTCCTCACTCTAGTCCGAACTATCTATACATATGCGCACATTTTATTAGATTTTCTTATACAGGCCAACCTAAAACTGTTACAGACGGCGCTTCAACTACTTGTCTATTCCGATACGATGAAGTCAAACAGCAGGTAAGCCAGGACGATGTAGACGACATTCGTCGCGAGTAGTAGGTTCAGCCAGATCGTAATGTCGCTGTAGGCTGCGCCTTCTAGTACGGCGCGGGTCGCGCGCACTGCCGGGATCAGAATTGACAGAGCAATCGGCAGCAGCAGGATTGGCATGAGTATCTCGCGTCCGCGCGTGTAGGCCGCTAGCGAGGCCACCAGGGTCCCGACGCCTGCATAGCCCAGAATGCCAAGCAACAGGATCAGCGGCAGCAGTGGGGTGAAAAGAGATATGCCAAACAAGACGCTGAGCGGGCCAATGATAATCACGGCGACGATGATCATGAACAAGAAATTCCCGATCAATTTACCGAAGTAGAGGGCACTCCGGTCAATTGGGGCCAGCAGCACGCCTTCTAATGAGCCTTGGTCGCGTTCGCGCCCCAGGGAGCGACCCAAGCCCAGCGTGCCAGCGAAGACCAAGGTCACCCAGAGTATGCCTGCGGCGTTGGCCGCCCGTGAGCGGGCATCGACCTCCAGGGCAAAACTAAAGATCAGCAAAGACAGCAGCGCGAAAACCAGCATCGCCGCGACGAGCTCACGCCGCCGCAGTTCCGAACGTAGGTCTTTCCAGGCAATAGCCAGGGTCGCCTGCGCCAGCGGCGTTGGCTTGAGCGTGCGTCGTGTGCTTTGTGCTGTTTCAGCTTCAACGCGATCGGTCATCGTGTACTCACCATATCCGTCTTCTCGGCGTAGAGTTCGCTAAAAGCCAAAGGCGTCATGCCCTTGGCTGCTGCATCATGGACAATCCGCCCCTTGGAGAGAATCACCAAGCGATCTGCATGGGCCAAGCCACGCGGAATGTTGTGGGTAATCATTAGAATGCTGCGCCCTTCTAATGCCACGTCGGTCAATACTCGATCCAAGGTCGCAGCCGCATCTTGATCCAGGCCGGTGTAAGGCTCGTCAAGCAGCATAATGGGCGGATCGTGAAGAATGGCGCGCGCAATCGCGAGGCGCTGTTTCATACCACGACTAAAGGTCTCCACCAGGTCGTCAGCGCGCCGCTTCAAACCGACCGCTGCCAGCACCTCAGCCATACGTTCTTCGCGGGTCGCCCGATCCAGATTGTACATCCGGCTGTAGAAGCGCAGATTCTCCAGTGCCGTCAGATCGCCGTAGAGCAGCGGGCTGTGCATCACCACCCCGATCAAACCGCGCGCCGTCAGCGCATAGTCTTTGGCGGGGTAACCAGCCAAACGCAGTTCGCCCATTGTCGGTTGGATCAGCGTTGCAATGATGCGCAGCAAGGTAGTCTTGCCCGCGCCGTTCGGGCCGAATAGGATCACCCGCTCACCTTGGTCCAACGAGAGGTTGACACCTCGCAGCACCGGGCGTAGATCGTAGACTTTGGTGATATTGATGGCTTCAATAATTGGCGTCATGCTGATCCTTGTTTACCTCATGAGGGCCCCAACTATACCACAGGGATCGGCACCACCCACAGAGTGCGCTATGCTTACT
>JAADYZ010000073.1 GCA_010092775.1 Chloroflexota bacterium | reverse complement strand
GCATTACTCCTACATTTTTGATGGCAGCGCACAGATTCTCGATCACATCTTGGTCACCCAGGCGCTAGACGCTTTTGTCACCGATGTGGCTTTCGGACGTGGAAACGCCGATGCGTCGTGGTTCCAATACGAAGATGTGCCCAACGCCCTGCGCTCGTCAGATCATGATGGGCTGGTGCTCTACATCGATCCGAGCGGCTATGATGGGCCATCTGAGCAGCCGATTGAGCCGCTCCCCACGGCTACCGAAGCGCCCCAAGCTGCTGAAGAAGCTGAAGCAACCGCAGCACCCACAGAAGCAGCGACCGAGGAGCCAACTGAGGTCGCTCAAGTCGAGCCAACCGACGTACCTGAACCAACACCTGAGGCAGCGGCGACTGACGACGGTGGCCAGGGTGGCAGCCCCATCGTGACGATTTTAACCTTGATCGTGGTAGCCATTGTGGCAGCAGCCGTATCGCTGGCGACACGGGGGCGTGCGCGGGCCAACAATGATGGAGGATCATCATGACGGAAGGGATTGAACTGCGGCACGACATCGAAGATCGGATTGCGGGAAAAGCAGCAGCGGTTCCCATTGAGCACGCCGATTGGCAGCTCACACGCGAGTATCGTGAGTTTGTCGAATCCTGGGACGAGCTGATCGACTACTACATTGAGTCTGAAGAGGACTCGGATGTCAGCATGGCGGTGGTCAGCAGTTACATGGAGATTGCCGGAGCGCTGCGCAATTTGTGGGCGCAGCGTGGAATGCCCTACGATCTAGGGGATTTGCTCGCCGAATTAGACCAGATCATGCTTGATCTGGGACGGGAGGCCTCCTCCAATCGATGACATAGGCCATGGGCGAGAACAACGCAACTGCGGGCAGGCGAGCTTCGTAAAGGAAGGTGAGGGTTAGCCAAGAAGCCATCCACCAGCGGAGAAGACGAATGAAAGCGGTTGTTTGTACACGCTACGGACCTCCTGAAGTTCTCCAAGTTCAGGAGGTTGAAACACCCATCCCTAAAGATAATGAAGTACGGATCAAGATCTACGCCACAACCGTGACCCCTTCAGACGGCTTGCTGCGCAGCGGCAGCACGATCGAAAGCCGCATCTTCATTGGTTTCGCCAAGCCGCGCAAGACCTATCAGATCCCTGGCACCGAATTCTCCGGCGTGATCGACCGAGTGGGCAGTGCGGTTACCCACTTCAAGCCAGGCGACGAAGTCTATGGGTTTCGCGGCTTTGGGACGGGCGCATGTGCCGAATACAAAACCATGCGTGAAGGCGACTCGTTGGCGCTGAAGCCTGGCAACCTGAGCCATGCAGAAGCAGCAGCGCTCGTAGATGGCGCTTCCACTGCCCTGTTCTTCCTGAGGGACAAGGCGTCCATCCAACCCGGACAGAAGGTGCTGATCAATGGTGCATCGGGTAGCATCGGCTCCTATGCGATCCAATTGGCCAAGCACTTCGGGGCAAGGGTAACCGGGGTCTGCAGTACGCGAAACATCGACCTGGTGACATCTCTGGGGGCAGATCGCGTGATCGACTACACAACTGAGGATTTCACCCAATCCGGCGAAAGCTATGACATCATTTTCGATACGGTTGGCAAGAGTACGTTCGCGGCCTGCCGCCCCATCCTCGCGGAGCGGGGACTCTATTTGGTGACCACAGGCAACATGCTGGTGAATTATGTTATGACCCTATGGACCTCGGTATTTAGCAAAAAGCGAATGATTTTTGCGCTCTCAGTCGATAAGAGAGAGGCTCTGAATTTCTTGAGAGAGCTTGCTGAGGAAGGAAAGATCAGGCCTATTGTCGATCGAAGGTATCCGCTGGAAGACGTGGTAGACGCCCATCATTACCTTGACACCGGCCGGAAGCGTGGCAATGTGGTGATTACGGTGGTGCAAGCCACCTGACCGCTAATCGCTAGCTGTTGTTGAAGCGGACGATGCACTCCGGGCTGGTGGGAAAGTGGACCAGCAGCCAACCGCGAACGGCCAAAGTATTCAGGCGATTCTCATAGCGCGAGCGCAGATTGACGACAATCAGGTGCAGGCCAGGTTCGACACCGGTTGCATCAACAAAAACATCAACATCAGTGCCACTGCTGCCGGCAGTGGCACTCGTTGTGACAAAAGGCCGACCGGGCGCGTTGGCTGGGACGATCTCAACCGATAGGGGGCCGGGATAGCCTGCGTTGATCACTTCGAACTCACCCAGGCGCATTTCGGACGCACAACCCGCCTCGACCGTTTCCGTCAGGTTGGCGATGATGGCGCCTAGGATGGGGCGCTGTTCTAGCGGGGGCTGCACTTCAACCATGTTGCTGATGGCGAAGTAGACGGGCAGCTTATTGCCCTGAGTATCCAGGATGCCGTACCAGCGCAGGTGGCTGCACGGCGATTCGTAGCTGGCATCATAGGTGTTCCAGTTAAGATTCCATAGGAACATTGGGCCTGCCCAAGGCCAGTTACGCTCGGCAAACTGGAAAGCCCGCACGGTGTAGTCGGCTTGCACTTGAGCCGGAACCCGCATCCAATCGAAGTCGCGGAAGCCGGGTTGATTGCCACAGGCGGTCATACCTTCTTCAGCCGGGTCGCGCACCCAGCCAAACTCAGTGATCCAGATTTGACGGTCGCGCACACCGTTTTCCAGCAGCAGGCGATACATGCGCTCCGAGCGGCGGAAGGTCAACTCATGAGCATAGGGGTCGGACTCAGGTGGCTGGTTGAATCCGTAGGGATGGTAGCCAAAGGCATCGAAGCATGCACCTGCGCCGAAATCGAGCATCTGCTGGGCGTAGTCCAGGTCGGTGATATTCATGCCATCCGGGGTCGTGATGGTCGGGGCAAGCCCTCCCGACACGATGATAATCTCTGGGGCGACGGCTTTAAAGGCGCGATAGGCGCGGCAAAGGCCGTCGGTAAAGGCTCGCGCATCGGGACGCTGATTGCCCCACTCACTGCCCAGATTGGGCTCGTTGCCGATCTCGACTGCATCCACGCCCTTCGCCTGGAGTTCACGGGCCAGGTCGTAGAGGCCGCGTTCCCAGGCATCCCAGGCTTGCGGACCGCGCATATCAACACGATACAAAACGCGCTGGTTGGGATAGTCATCAATTTGCACGGTGTCGTAGAGCTTGACCCAATCCATGCCAAGCTCGTCAAGCATACCGGGCTGCGAGGTCAAGTGGGGCCCCACACTGATACCATAACCGATGTGGCGGGTCGCTTGCTGCTCCGAAGCGGTGACGTTCCCAATGGCGGTTTCGGCGGCGGGCCGTGTCGCCACGAGCAGAATCAAAATGGTGAACAGGATACCGGCGCACCGTGACCAGCGACGAACCTGTGTCAGTCGCTGTGCTTGAGCGTGCTCCTGCGATGAAAATGGGGTCTGGTCAGACCGCATTGATGGGTTACTCCTGATCAACAGTCACATGCGTGGCGGCTAGTTTAGCACAGATGCAGGGCGGTCAACAGCGCGGAAGGCCCTAAGCGCCCCACAATTTGGCTCATAACCTGTGCTATACTGAGTCACAAACCCCTAGCAGAGTGGGCGCCCCATGCCAGTAGACGTCGGATGGATCGACGACAGTGAACAAGTGCTATTGATGACCGTTTCTGGAACGTGGTCGTCTGACGACTATTTGGATGCTTATGAGAAGGCGCTCAAGTGGATCCACGAGATGGAGCGACCGGTCCACTTGCTGGCCCACCTGGACACCGACCAGTTTCCAGCCAACACGCTCTCCGCCATGCCCCTTCTTGCTGAGATCAACAAGCGTCTGCTCAGCACACTCGGCGAAGATAAACTGCTGTCGACGGTGGTGGTGGTGCGCAGCCCGTTTCTCGCGCGTGCGGCGCGCATCTTTACCCGCGTGTTTAGCCCACCGCGCACGCATATTGCCTACTCAATGGATAAAGCAATGGCAGTGATTCGCGCAGAGAGGGAGGAAAGTGAGGAGTAGTTGACAAAGCGCGAGGGCAGTGTTGTGGATGCATCTCTTTCCCAAAATGCCCAGTGACTTGCCCTCACATATCAGCCTAGCAGAGTTGTGTTATAGGTTGATTAAGAACTCAGGATCTTGGCGAAGCTCTAGCGAATCGACAGATGTGTAGAGGGCCTCACAACAGAGTCACAAACAACAGGGTAAACCACTCAGTCAGTTCACAAAGGGCCCCGTAGGTGTCTCCCGTAAGCCCACCCCCCAGTAATTGTGAGGCCCAGCGGCCAGCCAGCGCGACGGTCACGAGCGGCACCAACAGGAGAAGGCCCAACCACGGATTGATAAGCAGAGCCAAGCCAGCTATCAGCGTGAGGGTAAACAGGCTTGCAACAACGACGTGAAGCGGCTGTAAATCGGCGCGGAAAGTGGCCCCAATGCCGCGCGAGCCGTCCGGCCTCGGAGCATCTGGGAAGAAGGCCACAGCCAGGACGATCGCCCAACGCCCAAGGATCGGGGCGGCCAACAGCCACCACGCGATCGGATCGCCTCTATGCAACAGGTCCGCCAGGAATATCCACTTGCCGACCAGCAGCAAGATCAACCCGATGACGGCCCAGGCCCCAGTCCGCGAATCCTTCATGATCTCTAGGCGGCGAGCTGGGGGGACTGTCGCCAGCAGGCCATCACAGGCATCGGCAAAGCCATCCAGATGAAGGGCGCCGGTCAGCACGACCCAAGCGACCAGAACCACAAAGGCCATCACCGACGGGTTGAGCGGCAGACGTGATAAGCCGATCAGCAGGATGCCAATCAACAGGCCAACCAACGGGACAAAGGCAAAGAGACCAGCTATCGGGCGGTTGTCCGCCCAACGCAGGGGGATAATGGTCAGAAACGCGATGGCATTGCCCAGGTCGCGCAGCATCAGGTTTTAGTCGATGCTGTCGCTGACGCCTGCATCATCGAAGGTGGCCATCTCTTGCAGCGTGCGCATGGCGGCGTCGATGATTGGGAAGCTGAGCGCGGCGCCACTGCCTTCTCCCAGGTGCAGGTTGAGGTCTAGGAAGGGATCAAGCCCAAGATAGTCCAGCGCGATGCTGTGGCCTGGTTCAATGCTGCGGTGGCTGGCAAGCATATAGGCGATGCAGGCAGGCGCCAGTTGGATGGCAATCAAGGCCGCCGCGGCACTGATCACGCCATCGATGACAACCGGCACCCGCTTGGCCGCCGCGCCGATCATCACACCGGCCATCGCACCGATTTCCATGCCGCCTACTTTTTCCAGGGTATTGACGTCAGGCGGGTGGTGGCAGAGCAGGGCCGTCTTGATCACCTCGATTTTGGTCAACAGCCGTTGATCGCTGATGCCCGTGCCACGACCGACG
>JAADYZ010000072.1 GCA_010092775.1 Chloroflexota bacterium | reverse complement strand
GTGTAGACCTTAATGGCCAGGTTAGTCGAGATGCCGTGCCCCTGCAAAAAGAGCATCACATTCTTGATGTCGTTGTGTTCGCGCCAAGAGCGGGTGATCTGCTTGATCTTCTTGCTGCTGATTCCATCGACTTCTTCTAAGCGTTCTGGATGGTGATCCAGAATCTCCAGTGTTTCCTCGCCGAAGTAGTCCACAATGCGACCGGCCAGTTTGCGCCCCCCCCCTTTGATCAAACCGGAGGCCAGATAGTTACGGATGCCATCGCTTGTGGCCGGGCGCAAGGATTGGATACTTTCGACTTTGACCTGACGCCCATAGACGGGGTGGTTGGACCATTGGCCGCTGACCTGGACCTGTTCGTCCACACCGATGGGGGGCATCAAGCCCACAATCGTGACCAAGCCATCTTCATCCAGGGCATCCCACAGATCAACCGGGCGATCCGGGCTGACGGCGACAATGCCATAGCCATTTTCGTCGTTGTAGTAGATGACGCTGCGAACAACGCCTTGCAGTCTGACAGCTTCCATATGTCTCGCTTTGAACTAGGGCGCGTCGGTCGGGCTAGGCGTTGGTGTGATTGTGGGTGTGGCGGTTGGAGTCCGGGCGATAGCCTGTTCCTGATAGAGGGTATCGATCAAGTCGGCAGCGTCGTCCGCAAAGGGATAGTCAAAGGTATTGGACCAGAAGACCACCCATTCGATGTCGAAGACAGCGCCGTCAAGATCACCCAGTTCGCGCCGGGCCAGACCACGATAGTAGTGTCCTGTCCCGGATTCGACCAGGGCCAGGGCTGCGTCCAGGTCGGTGAGTGCTGTCTCAAAGGCTCCACGTTCATAGAGTGCCTGGCCCCGAATCACCAGCAGTTCCGCCCGCTCCACGTCATTTAGATTGTCGGCGGTTTCATCATCGGCTTCATCAGAGGAGTCAGCCGGGAGCAAGTTGCTGGCAAGATCAATGGCCTGTTGATATTGGCTGTTGGCCACCAGAATACGCCCATAGAGAATGCTGTCACGGGTGGTCAAGGGGCGGCGCTCTAGCGCCGCTTCGATGTCTGTCAGGGCATCTTCGGCATTACCCAGCAGGAGGTTGGCCTCAGCACGAGCCAGGTGCAGCGCGGTGCCGTCGGAAGTGGCGTCGAGTGCGGCATCAAGATCAGGTAAGGCGGCTTCAGGATCACCGCGCTCCAGATAAAACTGGCCGCGCTGACCTAACACAAAGGGTAGATCGGTGGTGGCAAAGGACAGCGCGAAATTGAACGCGTCCGCCGCCGCAGCGGAGCGATTCTGCAAACCATAGATGCGGCCTAACATAGCCCAGATGATGGCATCTTGCGGATTGACTTGCTCTAGATAGGTCTCCAGCCCGGCGATGGCGGAGTTGTTGTAGCCCAGGCGCAGGCGCACGTCCGCCTGGCGCATGGTGACGAGCCGGTTGGCGGGGTCGATGTAGTAGGCCAGGTTGATGGCCCCCAGTGCATCCAGTGGGCGTTGCGCGGCGAGTTGAGTTTCCGCCTCAGCGATCAATAGGTTGACATCGTAGGGGGTAGCGGCGCGTTTCCCTGCTTCGATGAGCGCCAGGGCGGCATCAAAATCCCCCTGGCTGGTTTCGACCTGGGCCAGTGTGACATAAGGCAGAATTAAAGCTGGGTCTAGCGTGCGGGCACGTTCGCTTGCTACACGCGCTTGTTCAATGCTGCCCTGGCGCAGATTGATGGCCCCAAGCGCGGCGTGTAGCAAAGCCACATTCTCATCCAGTTCGAGGCCCGCTTCGGCGGCGGCCTGGGCTTCGGCCAGCTCACCCAGTTCGGCTAGCGCCAATGCCTCAAAATAATAGCTATCTGGGGTGTCGCTGCCCTGCCGTGCCTCGCTAATCAGGTCCAGCGCCTCTGGATAGCGACCCTCCGCAAAAGCCAGAGCGGCCCTATCGAAGAGTGGGTTGTCTGGGTGTGGCGTCGCGATGGCAAAGGGGGTGGGCGTCAGACCCTCTTCTAAAATGCCGCGTGGAGCACGTCCTACTGGCAGAATCGGCTCGGAAGTGGCGTTGGCTGCCAGGGTTGGCGTGCGTGTCACGCGGGGTGTTGCTGTGATCGTCGGGGTCAGTGTGATGGTTGGGGTGGCGGAGGGGGTGGTGTTGGCCGCGATGATCGCGTTGCGGACCGCGCCGACCGCTGAGAAAAGACCCCAGATAATCAGCAGGGCAGCGATGATGGCCCCGCCGATAGCAAAAGCCATCGTGTTGGCGCGCACAAATGAGACGACGTTAGTAGGCTGGACACGCACGCGAGGGACAACCGCACGCGTCCCCGGATCGCGCCAGTTAATATCGAGCGCTTTAACGCTCTGGCGCGCCTTGACTGCCGCAACGATCGGGGAGACTTCGCGCTGAAGCAGTTCGATGGTTTGCAAACTGACGACTGGTACCCCATCCACAACCTCAAGTGGGGGCAGGTCGATTGCAGGACGTGGTTGAGCCGACAGCGAGGCGCCGGGTATCCACTCAGAGACCGCTGGTTCTGTCGATGTCGGTATATCATCCACCGGTTCGCCTGCATCGACCCATTCGCCCTCAGGCGTTTCAATCGAGGCGACGTCAAGAAGGGCTGGTTCGGGCGCTTCCTCGACCGATTCTGGATCAGGGATTGGCTCTCGTGTGGGTGGGGCTGGC
>JAADYZ010000486.1 GCA_010092775.1 Chloroflexota bacterium | reverse complement strand
TGATCGACAAAGCTGTGCAAGAGAGCGTCGCCGAGATCATGGTGGTCTTCCTCGATGACCCCAGCCAGCCCGCTGGGGATCGTTGGGCCAATATCCAGGCCATCTGGGATCGTGAAGACAAACCCTACGATGGCCCGCGCCAACTCAAGACTAACGAAGGCATCTTGCGCGGCATCGAGAATACACCTGCTGACGGCAACATTTTCAACGACATCGAGCAGGACTACCACATCGATCCGCTCACCAAGTCGATGTTGCAGGAACGCGGCTTCAAAGCGGCGGCAACCTTCCCGTTGATGGCCGGTCGCCGTACCGTTGGCTGGCTGACCCTGGGCAGCCGCAATTATGCCAACGCCTTCTCGGACTCGGACGCGATCTACTACGAAACGCTCACCGACCAGGCAGCGACCTCGTATGAAAGCATCCGCCTGATCGAACAGACGCGCATCCGTGCGCGGCGCTTGCAGGCCGCCAACGAGGTTTCACGCAGTGCTTCTTCGATCCTCTCGCCAAGCCGCTTGCTCAAGAGCGTCTCAGAACAAGTACGTGAGGCCTTCGCCTACGATCACGTCCAGATTTTCACCGCCAACGAGGCAGGCGACCGGGTGGTCTTGCGGGCCAGTACTGGTGACCTCGGTCAGCGCTTGCTGCAAGAAGACTATGACATCATGATCGGCGACCAAACGCCGGTTGGGCAGGCTGCGCGCACAGGTAACGCGGTCATCGTCCGCGACACGCAGGTCGAGCTCGGCTACATCATCGATCGGCGGGTCCCCGAAACCCGTTCGCAGATGGTCTTGCCGCTCAAACGCGGTAACAGCGTCACCGGCGTGATCGACATGCACAGCTACCAGCCCAACGCCTTCGACGAAGAGGCACAAGCCATCCTCCAATCGCTGGCTGGTGAAATCGCGGTGTCGCTGGAAAACACCAATCTCTTCCAGGAAATCCAAAAGCGTGTGACCGAGCTAACCCGCACCAACACCATGATGCAGTCCATCACCCGCTCCGAGACCCTCGACGATCTCTACGACACGGTGACGGTGCAGTTCCTCCGCGAGTTAAACACCCGCTACGCCTACGTCGGTGTGATCAACGAAGAGAACATGATTGAGATCCCCGTCCTGATCGAAAGCGGCGAACGCCTCCCGGCGCCCGACCCGATCCCGATGGGCCAGGGCATCAGTTCCTATGTCATCCAGAGCCGCCAGCAGTTGGTGATCAATGGCGACGGCGCGGATCGAATGGAAGAACTTGGGGCCGTCATCATCGGCGATATTCCGCACAGTTTGCTAGCGGTGCCACTGCTGCTCGGTGACGAAGTAATCGGCGTTGTTAGCGTCCAGGACAACGATCCAGCGACCGTCTACGACCAAAGCCAGATCCGCCTGCTTTCAACCCTGGCCGCATATCTGGCCGTGAAGATCAAGAACGCTCAACTACTCGAAGAAGCGCAGCGCCGCGCAGGCGAGCTCAGCTTCCTCTTCAACGTGACCCGTGCAGCGGTTGAAAGCTCCGATCTACAAGAGTCGCTGACCAACGTGGCCAACCTGCTGCGAAACGAGATCGACAGCGCCGAGTCGGCCATTATCTACCTGGTCGATGAGCACGGTGAGATGTTGATCCCACAGGCTGCGGTGGGCTTCGGACGAGAGATTGCGGCCCGCAGCCCCGGCCAGTCGCTCGGCGAGGGCATCATCGGTAACGTCTTCGTGGGTGGCCACTCCTTGCTGATCAACGATGTCAAGCGCGATTTGGGTGGTCGCACCCTCTTCGGCGACGAAGATGATCGCACGCAGTCGGCGGTGCTCGTCCCGCTGCGCGCTCAAGATGAGAGCATTGGCGTGCTGACGGTCGAGAGTACCCGCATCAACGCTTTCGACGAAACGACGGTCAACCTCGTGCAAACGGCCTCCAGTACCCTCACCGGCGCGATCAACACCTCGCGTCTGCTGGAAGAGGTGAACGAAGCCTACGCTCAGTTGGCCGAAACCGACGAACTGAAGACGCAGTTCCTCGCCAACATGAGCCATGAACTGCGCACACCGCTCAACTCGATCATCGGCTTCTCCCGCGTGATGCTCAAAGGCATCAACGGTCCGCTCAACGATGCGCAGCAGCAAGACTTGAACACCATCTACACCAGCGGCAGACACCTGCTCGGCCTGATCAACTCGATCCTTGACATGTCGAAGATCACCGCCGGAAAGATGGAAGTCCACCAGGAATACATCAGCATCGAAGAGATTGTCGATACGGTTGTGGCGGCTGGTAAGGGCCTGATCAAGGATAAGCCGCTCGGCATCTTCAAGGAAGTGGATGGCAACCTGCCATTGGTCTGGGGCGACGAAGTAAAGATCCGCCAGGTGATGTTCAACCTGATCTCCAATGCGGCCAAGTTCACCTTCGAGGGCAGCATCACGATCCGAGCACGTCGTCAAAACTACAATCCCAAGACGGGCGAGCCGCCTCGTGTCCAGATCGATGTGGTTGATACGGGTGTGGGTATTCCCGACAGTCACATCGGCACCATCTTCGAGGCCTTCCGTCAGGTTGACGGCTCCACCACCCGCCAGGTTGGTGGGACGGGCCTCGGTCTGCCTATCTCTAAGGAGTTTGTCGAGATGCATGGCGGCCACATGTGGGTCGATACTCAAGTGGGGGTTGGCTCAACCTTTAGCTTCACCATCCCACTACATCCGCAGCCCGAACAACCGGCTGCACTACCTAAAGGCGCTGAGTTGGAAGAGAGCGGCCCGATCATTCTGGCCGTCGATGACACCCCAGGTGTACTGGACCTCTACCATCGCTACCTCTCCAAAGAGGGCTACTTGGTGGTGGGTCTCAGTGACGCCTCTGATCTGATCCCGAACGTCTTAAACCTCAACCCCGCCGCGATCCTGATGGACCTCAATCTGCCGGGTAAATCCGGATGGGAGGCCATTGCTGAAGTGCAGAAGCATGAAGCAGTTGGCAACATCCCCATCATCATTTGCAGCATTGATGACGAACGGCAGCAAGCGCTGGAGATCGGGATTGAGAACTATCTGATCAAACCCATCCTCGAAGAGGATTTGATCCGGATGTTGGAAGAGATCGTCGAGCGGCCGGTGGAAGCAAGCGGCTCCATTGTGCTCATCGACGGCGACCGCGCCAACGCGACCAAAGTCGCGGATATGTTGGGCGACACCTATCACGTCCGCAGCACCGGCCTCGGCTATGAAGGATTGCAGGCCATCGACGAGGAAAGCCCCATCCTGATCATCATGAGCCTCGACATCCCTGATATGGACGCCGTTGGCTTGATGGCCGCCTTACGCACCCATGATGTGACCAAGGACCTTCCCATCCTGATCATCGCCAACCGTGAACTAACCGAGGCGGACAAGTCCTGGTTAGAAGGCGGCCCGACACACGTCCTGCAAAAGGACAGCTATACCTCCCAAGACCTGCTCGATGGAATGGCAGCATTACTCGCTAAAGCTAGGTAGAATACAGAGGGTGGGACGAACGTTCCACCCTCAATGCTATTATTTGGGAATGGAAAGTCTTATTCTATGAGACCGACCAAGGTGAAACTCTACTGCCCCAACTGTGGCTACTCAGAAGACTACACCCGACTGCTCTCATCCTGTCCTTCATGTGGTGAAACCTATCTTGACGCGGTGTATGAACTTCAGTCGCCCCTCAATTGGCCGGCGGCGCTGCGCGATCGTCCGCCGACCATGTGGCGCTTTCATGAACTTCTACCCATCCGCGATCTGTCAAAGATCGTCTCATTGGGCGAAGGTGGCACCCCCTTGATCAAATCGCAGAACTTCGGTGCCATGCTGGGCCTCAATCACCTCTATATCAAAGACGAGCGGCAAGGTCCGACTGGCTCCTTCAAGGACCGGCAGGCGGCACTTGCTATCTCCAGCATTCGCGAGTATGACATCAACGAGTTGGTCGTCGCCAGTACAGGCAACGTGGCCATCGCCTATTCAGCCTATGCGGCGCGGGCTGGTGTCGAGCTGACCGCCTTCACCATCAGCAGTGTGCCACCTGAGAAGATGCGCGAGGTCACCCTCTATGGCACAGAGCTGGTCAAAGTGACCGGCACTTACGATCAGGCCAAGCAAGTGGCACGGCGCTTTGCCGAGAGCAAAGGGCTGCCCTTCGATCGCGGGGTCAAATCGATTGCGGCGAAGGAAAGCATGAAAACCATCGCCTTTGAGATCGCCGAAGAACTGGGCAAGATCTACGGACCGACCCCTAGCGGGCGCCCCTGGCGCACCCCCGATTGGTATATTCAGGCCGTCAGTGGTGGCCTGGGACCGGTGGGCATCCTCAAGGCTTTCCGCGAGATGGAGCAGTTTGGCCTCAGCGAGGGCATGCCCAAACTGGGCAATATCCAATCCTCCGGCTGCGATCCGATGGTGCGTGCCTACAAGGCGGGCCTGGAAGAAGCGCCGCCCTTCATCAACCCAGAGACGCGCATCGCCACAGTTGCGACCGATGTCCCCGGCATTGCCTACAAAATCCTGCGTGAGGCCCTATTGACGCACGGCGGTGTGTTCGAATCGGTGAGCGATGAGGAAGCCTACGAAGCGCTGAAGATGGTGGCGCGTCTGGATGGCTTCTCCGTTGAGCCCGCAACCGCCCTGGCCTTTGCAGGGCTGATCAAACTGGTACGCGACCACATCATTCACCCTGATGAGATTGTGGTTGTGAACTGCACCGGACACACTTTCCCGGTTGAAAAGCACATTCTCGGTGGTGAGTTGGTCCGCGATGTCGATGTGACCCCTGCCGCCCGCCGTGAAGTGCCACAAGAGGGGTTGCTTTCGGCCTTAGAGGCCGTCGATCAATTTGTGGGCCGTGTCCTGGTGATCGAAGATGACCTGGGTGCGGCGCAACTCATGATGCGCATCCTGCGCGCACACGGCGTCGAAGACCTGCTCCACGCGCCAAATGGTGAAGCAGGCGTGCGCATGGTCGAACGCTATCAGCCACATCTGGTCGTGCTCGACCTGATGATGCCGGGCATGGACGGCTTCGGCGTGCTGGACTATATGCGTTCTCATGAGGACTATCGTGATATTCCGGTCGTGGTTGTCACGGCCAAAGACCTGACCAACGAGGAACGCGACCGTCTGAGCGGGCAGGTACAAGGTCTGCTGCAAAAAGGCTCCTTCATCGACGACGCCACACTGCAAGACCTGATCGACGAGAAGCTGAGTTAGCATCTGTTTTGCTTAGCGATCCACCTTTAGGCGGATGGCCGGATACCCCATGAAGGGCTATGAAGCCGAGACCTTCGGCGAACTGAATGCCGAGACCTACGACGCCCTGACCGAGGAGCGGATGGCAGCGGAGACGCGCGACTCTGTGCAGACGCTCTTTGAACTGGCCGGAGGGGGGAAGGTCCTTGAGCTGGCAATCGGTACCGGGCGTGTAGCCATCCCCCTGGCCAAGCGCGGCCTAGCGGTGCAGGGCATTGAGGCCTCTGAAGAGATGGTCGCCAAACTTCGGGAGAAGCCGGGCGGAAGTGACATCCCTGTGACGATTGGGGACATGGCAGAGGTTCGGCTGACCGAAACCTTCGATCTCGTCTATTTAGTGTTTAACACCATCTTCAATTTGACGACCCAAGACGCCCAGATCCGCTGCTTCCAAAACGCCGCGCGACACCTTGGTGCCAACGGTGTGTTCGTCATCGAAACGGTCGTGCCCGACTTCTCCGAATATGTGGACGGCCAGCGGATCAAAGGGTCCTGGGCCACGCTGGATGCCGCTCGTTTCGAGATCGCAATACATGATCGCGTCGCCCAAACGGTCGCCTTTCAACGCATCATCATCCGCGAAGATGGGATCCAAATGACGCCGCACTTCATGCGCTATGCCTGGCCTTCCGAATTGGACCTCATGGCCCGATTGGCCAGTCTCGAACGCCGAGACCGTTGGGCCTGGTGGGACCGCTCTCCGTTCACCGCTGACAGCAAGAGCCATGTGACGGTTTACGGGCCTAGCCCTCACCCCTAGTCTGCCTCATCTGAAGGGTTGAGGCACCACCGTGATGCCCTGCATTGCTCTGCATCGGCCTCTAGCTATTGCCCATGAGCTTGTACAGCTCGTGCAAGTCCTCGTAGTCGGGGTCTTCGTCTTTGTTCGCCTTCTCGACAAGGAGGGTCTCATCAAAAGTCGAGACCGGGCCACTCCGGGTTGTCATCTCCAATGGCACTTCCTCTGGCGCGGTCACCAGCGAGTCCGGCTCTTCGCCACGTACCCAGGCTTGTACCCCTTCAATCACGGTCGTTTCTAGCACCAGTTCCGTGTGGATTTCATGGACATAGTAAGCAGGACGATCGCGGAAACGCGCCGCCTCGACGGCCACTGTATTGTCACCACTCTCGACACCACGCTCGCCAAACACGGGTTCGGCATCCAGACGAGGCCCAAACAGCTTCAGCGCCGTGCGATTGTTGGTCCCGGCGATGGTATAGAGCGGGACTTGCGGATCGGCTTGTGCGATGCTGGTGTGATGCTGGCGGGCCATTTTCAGGTGCTCTTCGTTGATCGGTATGTCTTGATCGAGCCAAACCCGTGCGTCCCATAAGTCGATCTCCGGCACCACATCCCAGTTATCGTAGAGTTCGGGAGGGGCAGGCAGCAGTTGGTAGAGACTGGGGAAACTACGGAACATCCGCATCGGATCGTTGGCTGGGTTGAGTCGTTTAGCCAGCTTCAGCGCAGGCTGGGTCAGCGTGGCCATTGTGCTGAGTGCGCCCACCGAGCCGCGATAGGGTGTGCCCAGCGTAATGACACGGGCGACCTTCTGCTGGGCGTGGCTCCCACTGAAAGCCCCCGTGAGGTAATCCAGAGCCACCAGGCCACCCAGGCTGTGCGCGACCAAGGTCACCTGATCGTGCGAGCTGTCATGTAGGCGCGCATCGATGTAGTCCATCAACTGCTGCGCCACAAGTGGTGTAGGCAGTCGCCAGTCATAAGGGAAGGTCGCCACCTCAAAGTCACGCTGAAGGCGCAGCACCATCTTCGCAAAGAATGGCCACACAATGCCCTGGGCTTCGATGCGCACCGCGGGATCAAGATTGTTGAGGCCGTCGTCTGCCAGGTCGAGCTTGTTCAAGTCGCCGCGTATAAAGGTCCCTGGGTTCAACCAGAGCATCCGGTCGTCATCATCGCGTGTCGGGTCTGCCGTATCCACCAGGTTCGAGGCAATAAAGCCCGGCAGCACGATAATCAGCGAGTCACCCTCGCGGTGGCTCTTCGACTCCTCGGATAGATTTCGCCGGATTTCTTCGGCCCGGCGGCCAAAGATCGTCCGGATTTCTTCAAAGGTCGCTTCTTCGCGAAGGAAAGTTACCAGATCGTTGTCAGATAACAGGTTCAATCGTCGCAGCCGCAATGGCATCGATCCTCTCCTAAAGATGGCGTCGGTCGATTACAATAGGTTTCCAGGAAGGGGATGTTCTTGTAGAAAATCGTTCAGCACCAAATTGAAAGCTGCTGGTTCTTCAAGCATCGGGACGTGAGCGCTGTTATGAAAGATGTGCGTCTTGGCGTGGGGAAGGTGCGCTTTGGCCCCGGCGAGTCCGTCTTGCGAGGGCAGCAGGCGATCATGCTCACCCCATACCACCAGGGTTGGAATACGCAGTTGGCTGGCTTCGTTGAGCCAATGATGGCGTTGGGCTGGCGTGGTGAAATCTGATGTCAAGGTATTCAAGCCCACCCACATCGGCCAGAGACCTTTGGCGTGGGTCTGATCCATCATGTATTCCAATGCGCCACGAGCGTTCTCATCCCAGGGATCACGCACTACCCAGTCATCCAGATAGCGCATGGCTTGATCGTGTGCACCGGTCACAATGAAGGAAACCGCATTGCCAAAGCGAGAGACAAAGTGTGTGGCCACACGCCAGGGGTTGTGTTCGCTCAGCCCCAGCGGGTTGACCAGCACCAAGCGCTGCACCTGCTCCGGATAGTCAAACGCATAGCGCAGCGCCAGCGCCCCACCCAGGGAGTTGCCCAGAAGGGTCGCAGGACGAGCATCCAGGCCGCTGAGAAAATCGTGCAGCCACGCACTGAGGTAGTGCAGCGAGTAGATGGTGAAAGGCGCATCCGTCGCCCCATGACCGGGTAGGTCGGGGGCAATAATGCGATACTCACCCTCGAATCGATCAATGGCATGGTGCCAGCATTCCTTCGTCGCGGCGATCCCATGCAGCATGACCATCAACGGCCCCTCACCCCGCTCAATGTAGGAGGTGCGCAGCCCATTGACCATTTCTTCAGAGTTTTGATAGCGCATCCAGTGATTCTTCATCCTAAGCTTAGTGTAATCCAACCTGCGATTCGCTTCAACTCCCAGCAATTGGGGGCTCAGGGGCAATCGCATCAAATCGGGCTTGACTTGCACGAGGGGCATTTCAAGCCACATTAGCGCCATATCCTTAACACATGCTTTGAATCTCATTTTGATGCGATTGCCCTGGCGCTGCTGTCTTTCGCTATTGCCGCCCCAAATGCCCTCTGATATACTTCACTCCGTTTGCAACATCGCCAATGATTCAAGGATGTCCTATATGGAAAGCTCACTAACGCCCCCTGAAACCATCACGACGGAACCCACCAGCCAACGTAAGCTGGGCGATTACGCCGGTCTGATGGCACGGGGTTTTGTGATGGGGTCTGCGGACGTGGTCCCCGGCGTATCAGGTGGTACGATGGCCTTCATCCTGGGAATCTACGAAGAACTGATCCAATCCATCAGCGATCTGACCAATCGCGACTTTCTCGAAGCCCTGCTCAAGCTGCGCGTCAAGCAGGCGATGGATATGATCAATTGGCGTTTCTTATTGGCGGTGGCGGTCGGTATCATGCTGGCAATCTTTACCCTGGCACAGGCGCTGGAGTGGCTGCTAGAAAACCAGCCGGTGCTGCTGTGGAGCTTCTTCTTTGGCCTGATCCTAGCATCGGTTTTCGTCGTCGCTCGCCGGATTGAGCAGTGGCAGCCGACCACTATCGGGGCCATGATCCTTGGGGCAATTATCTCCTACTTGCTCGTCGGCTTGATCCCAGCGCAGACGCCCAATGCCTGGTGGTTCCTCATCCTATGTGGGGCGCTGGCCATTACCGCGATGGTCTTGCCCGGTGTCTCTGGGGCCTTCATCCTGGTGCTGCTTGGCAAGTATCAGTACATTTTGGGAGCCGTCAACGATAGGGACGTCCTGACGCTCGCCCTGGTCTCAATCGGCGCTGGCATCGGTATTGTGAGCATCGCCCGCGCAATGAGCTGGCTCTTCAAGAAATATCACGACTTAACTATCGCCCTGCTGATCGGTTTGATGATCGGCAGTCTGCGCAAGATCTGGCCCTGGAAACAGGTTGAAACCTTTATCGTAGGCAGTCACGGCGAACAAATCCCGACCATTGAGCGCAACATCCTACCCAGCCTGACGGTTAATGGCAGCTTCAACAGCGAAGTCCTCATTGCCGCTGGTCTGGCGATCCTGGCCATCGTGGCCGTCCTGCTGATCGAGCGCTTCAGCAGCCATGCCGAACCCAAGAACGTCCCTGAGGTTGCAGAAGTCCCAGCTAAATAGCACTGATGCTTTACAAACGCCTCTTTGCCTTTGGCTACCATCTGGCCGCGCAGGGCGACGGCGATGATGAGTTCACCCGCCGCTATCGTCACCCCTTGGTGGCCCAAGCCCAGGGCGATGTCCTGGAGATTGGAGCGGGGCCTGGCACCAATCTACCCTACTTCTCTCCCGGTGTCCGCCTGACCACGCTCGAACCGAACCCTTTCATGGTGAACTATCTGCGCGAGGCTACCGCTGACGCAGCAGTCCACGTACAGGACGTCGTCAATGATGGCGCGGAGCAAATGCCCTTCCCCGATGACCGCTTTGATACGGTATTGAGCGTTCATGTGCTGTGCTCGGTCAGCAACTTATCTCAGGCCCTGTCTGAGATCAACCGTGTCCTACGTCCTGGTGGGCGTTTCCTCTTCTTAGAGCACGTCCAGGCTCATCAGGAGGGCAGTCTGCGGCGCAGCCAGCGGATCATCAACCCGGCCTGGAAGCTGATCGGCGATGGCTGCCATCTAACGCGCGACACGGCCTCCGCCATTCGTGCCGCTGGCTTTGCGGATCACCACATCGAAGAGCTAGAGATTGGTTCGCTTGGCTTAGTCAAGCCCCACATTCGCGGTTGGGCTTCAGCAGGAGAGTAGGGCGTTTGGCTTGTCTTCGCTGGGCTGGCTACTGCTCGCGGACTTCCGCCTCAATCTCAAATTCGCCAGCGTTCTCGAAGACCAGCGTCAAGGTGACGGTGTCACCCGGCTCGAGGGTCTCATCAATACCAATCAACATGATGTGGTAGCCGCCGGGTTCCAGGGTAGCGGACCC
>JAADYZ010000485.1 GCA_010092775.1 Chloroflexota bacterium | reverse complement strand
TCTAATGCAGACCGCTGAGGATAGGCTGTCAATTCCACATAATGAGCGAAGTTTTGAATAGTGAGGTTTGGGGCTAGCGGTTCGCTTCCGCTAACCTGGGGGTCCCCCAAGGGGAATGGGGAGAACGAGGGCACATATCTGGTGCCGAATATCAGCCAATGGCAGACGTGGTTGAATCCGCCGCCCGCCGATCCTGGCGTGGCGCATCCGCCGAGGGCGTGACGGATCAAGTTGGATTGCCAGTCTTTCGTGGCACGCGGGTTCCGGTCAAGAATCTTAGATTGCCTGTCCACACGTCAGCCAATGGCGGACGCGGTTGATCATCTTCACGTATTCACCCCGCAAATGTGTATGTAAAACCTTGTGAACGCGCTCAAGCTCAAGGATTCCCTGGCGCAACTTCGTTTAAACTGAAACTGTATTCTGCTTGCATCGGAGTTAATGATGCCCGTCAAAGCCCATACTAAATCATCGAACAGGAATACCATGGGTTGCTGGACTTCTTCACTCTTAGAACCCTCCGCTTCCGAATTCGAATCCGCATATACGCTATTGTGGTTGATGACTCAACACACTCACATCTTGCACACAGCTTGACTGGTGAAGTTTTACAGCTCGAACCTCAGGAGAGATTTTCCATGAAATCCCTAATTCCCTTCGTATTGATGTTGGCCGTCATTTCCGTAGCTGCTTGTCAACCCACATCGATATCGGTAGCTGAGTTGCCTACACTTGCAGTACTTCCCAGCCCGACTCCCACAACTGAACCAAGTCCAACACTAACGTTCACTCCTACACAAGAAGCAACTTCAACCTTCACGTTTACACCATCACCAACCGAGACATCAACACCCACTGAGACGCCATTACCGAGTGAGACGCCCCTGCCAACCCAGACATCATCGCCGTCCGCGACCTTAACCCCCACCTTATTGCCATCTAACACGCCTACACCCAGGCCGACCAGCACACCAATTTACGGGTTGTATAGTAATCCGGCACCAATCGGAATGCCGATCTCACGAACATCTTTGCTTGACGAAACCATGTCCGCGACTGTCCTTGAGGTTCTAAGAGGTAACACTGCAGATGAGTTGGCGCGGTCCGCACTTGGCCTCTTTTACACGGATTTAATAGCTGGACAAGAGTATTTGGCTGTACGCGTACACATTGAGGTATCAGAAGCGGATCCGAATCAGGTCTTCACCCTTTATCCCGCCTGGAGCTTGACACTGAGGTTTGAACAAAACGGTCAGGACACATGGCCTAACAACCTCACTGATAACGTACAAGGATATCCTCCTTTGAGGACGACGCTGTGGATGTTCTATCGTGTGAGACAAGGATCTTCTCCTATGCTTTATTTTCAGCCCAGCCTCATTGTCGAAGAACAAGTTGGTGTGAGACGGTCGGGAGCGTATTTTGCGTTACAGACATGATGTTGCCTTTGCCAAGTACGAACACATAGTTTTGCGTCGATCAAGTGAGCCAATTAATCACTTGGAATAGTTGAGCGGCTGTGTGAAGACGGCGTTACCGGATGTGCAAAGCAATACATTCTAGATGTGATTGACGTGCTGTCAGCGAGTCCGCCTACAGCACCTAAGCAGGCGATGCAAAACAGGCTAGATTATCGGGGTCATCAGATAAGGGTACTTCATGAGCACTAGTGAACTAAACCGTGCCAAGAGCTTGATTCAGCAGAAACGCTACGCTGAAGCACGCGACTTGCTAAGGACAATCCACCTTCCCGTAGCAACCAAATGGCTTGCCAAGCTCGATGACATTGATCCACCGAAGCGTATGCAGGCGCTGCCGACATCTGGTCAACGCAACCGAGCTGGAGTGTCGTCGATTGCTGTTATGAGTGCGCTTGTCATTGCCTTTCTGGGATTAATGATCGTTTATCAGCAGAATCGGATCGAGGAGCTGTCTCGTCTGGTGAGCGATCTCGCTACGGATGTATCGACAGTTCGCATCGCAACAGCATCGTTTGGAGACGATATTGCAACCCTGAATTCAGTAGTTAACGGCATGGATAGTGATATTTCTCAACTGGGTGCCGTTATCAATTCTCACGCTTCGGACATCAATTCACTTTCATACAACCTGAGCCGGGTGGCTTCTGTTGCAAATAATGCAAACCGCTACGCGCACTCACACACCTATTCGGATGCAGCACTTAAGGTCGAAATCAGTGCGATCGAGGACCCACTGGAACGGCTTTTGTCCATAAGGGGCATCGCGTTTACTTGGAACAACGATGCCTTCCCTGATCTTGCCCTTGAGTCGGGGCGCGATTACGGTGTGGTTGCTCAAGAACTTGCTGCGGCCTTCCCAGAGCTAGTTGAGGCGGAGCAGGAAACTGGCTTGCTGCGCGTCGATTACGAAGGACTCATCCCAGTGTTTATCGAGGCTATCCGAGAGCAGCAGCGCCAAATCCAAGCCCTAAGAGCGATGATTGATGGCGAAGCGCAGTGATTTCAACTGTAGTAACTTGCTCTGCTGCTCGCACCTTCGCGGATGAACTACAAAGGAGACGTGAATGCAACTATCATGGCATTTTGAGCAACACGAGATTGAAACGGTGCAGCGCCTTGTCGCCGAGCGGCTCGCCAGCGGGCGCAGCTTGCTCCCCTATCGCCTGCGGCATAATGTCGAAGGGACTCCACCGGTCATCGACGACGACACCCTATGGCTGACGATCATGATGTGCTTGCTGACCACACCGCAGCGCTCCGGCCCCAACAGCCCCGTCTACCAGTTGCTTGAGCGCAGCCCCTTTCCGCTCTCGCTGGCCGCATGCCACAGCTTCGACTCCGTGCAGGAAGCAGCCTTGCAACTGCTCACCGAAGCCGACGGCATCCGGCGTGTCAACAAGATCGCGGCGGCCATCAGCGCCAACCTCGTCCTTCTGGAGCAGGGTGAATGGGACCATCTGCGCGCGTGGCGCGATCGGCTGCTGGCTCAGCGGGCTGTCAGACCTGACCTGGCTCTCCGCGATTTAGAGGAACAAGCCGCCGAATATATGGATCGCTTCCAGCAGTTTGGCCCCAAGCAGTCGCGCAACTTCTG
>JAADYZ010000071.1 GCA_010092775.1 Chloroflexota bacterium | reverse complement strand
AGATGTGTATAAGAGACAGGACTACTTCGGGATAGCTGGCGGCCAGCGCTTCCAGTTTCTCGACGCTGCCGTCCTTGCTGCCATCGTTGACGTAGATCACCTGGGGGCTGATCTCCGGCAGGGTATCCAGCATAGCGCGGATTTCGCCGTGCAGCAGGTCAACGTTGTCCACTTCGTTGTAGACTGGGATCACCAAGGCCAAACTGGTAATCGCGCTTTCGCCGCTGCTGCCGTTCTGTTGGGCCTGAGTTTGGGATAAGGCTTGTGCCTCTTGTTGTTGCGTATTCATGGCTGAGGATTTTATTCGATTTTGGGGCAAAAAGCGACGAGGGGCCTTGATACCGCTCCGCTTTCAGCGGGGATCTGTTGGCTTAGGAGTTTGGGAATTGGACTATGGAATGGTTAACCGACATCCTAATCAAACCTAGTGGTCGACATCGCCATGATTCGCGGCAAACGCAGCGCTGGCACCGCTCTACCAGACAGATGTCACTTGCTCACAAATCAGGTAGATTCCAGGCTATGCCTGCTCAAGACCAACACCACGAGATTGTTGGACGCAGCCTGGAGAAAGCAGGCTGGCAGGTTGTTGATGAGCAAGTCTATATCTCGATTGGAGACACACCAGAGACCCGCCAACGCTTCTTCATTGATCTGCATGCACAGTCTTCTCAAGGTATGGTCGTACTGATAGAGATCAAATCACTAGACCGCTCGCTCATTCACCAACTCATGGAACTGCTTGGTCAATATCTTGTCTATCGAACTGCATTGGACTTTCTTGAGATTACACTGCCTCTCTACGTTGCGGTACCACACTCTGTTTATCTTTATGGATTGGGGTATGGCATAGGCGAATTGATTCTGGAGCGGTATCAGGTCCCGGTGGTCACTTACGATCCTGTACTAGAGGTCATAATTGAATGGATACCCCAACCTTAAAGCAAATCCTTCTCGATGAGCTGCGCAAGTATGCGAAGCGTGGACTTAACGCAACGAGCTACTTGATGCACAATGAGGCAGAACAGATATACGCGGTGGTCGACATCGCCATGATTCGCGGCAAACGCAGCGCTGGCACCGCTCTAATCGCCAGGTTGGCTGGAGAACGAATTGTCATCGAACTGGACCGCAACGACAAGGAGTTGGTGGACGCTTTGAAGGCGCGAGATGTGCCTGCCGATCAGATCATACTGGCCTATCGCGGCGAACTGATGGGCTGACTATCTATCTCATTAGGCTACTAGTAGAGGTCCATCGCTATTGAAGAAGCTCAAGGTTCTGGGTTGTGGGGGCGGCTGCTGAAAACCCTACCCTCTCCCAATAACTAGACACGGCGTCTAGCGCCTGGTATTGTTACCCATAGAACAAATGCTGATGAGGACCAGACTATGGGAATCGCCCGGTCGCTGCGCCGCGTGACCGCTGTCATGTTGAAAGAACTCAAGCACATCTGGTTTGACCCCGGATTTCTTTTTCTGACGGTCTTGTCGCCAGCAGTGCTGCTGACTCTGTTGGCCTATGTCTTTTCCTTCGATGTCGAGACGGCTGACATCGCCATCGTTGATTATGATCAATCGGCCACCTCATTCGAATACATACGCAGCCTGACCGCCAGTGGCGATCTCAATGTGATCGCCCGCCCAGGCAGCTACAGCGACGTTATCCAATTGATCCAAGACAACTCGATTGACGGGGCGATCATCATCCCGCCGAACTTCAACAATCAGTTGGAGGCGGGGAATCTGGCTGACGTCAACGTGGTGATCGACGGTAGTGATCCAACGGTCGGGGTGCAGTTGATCGGCTCGATCGAGCAGCGGACGCAAGCCTATAGTTGGCAGGTCATTGGTCTGGCGCAAGCGCCCTTCGACATCCGTACGCGGGTGTGGTTCAACCCGAACCTCAGTTCGCAGCACAGCATGATCCCTGGCTTGATGGCGCTGGTGCTGATTCTGCCTGCAATGTCGGTGGCCCTGGGCGTCACGCGTGAGAAGGAAACGGGCACCTTTGAGACGCTGGTCACCACGCCGATCCGGGGCCGCGAATATCTGCTGGGCAAGCTGGCGGTCTACTTGATCCTCGCCTTGATCGGAACGCTGCCCGCGCTAGGTGTAGCGGTCTTTTGGTTTGAGGTCCCCTTTCGGGGGAACCTGCTATTGTATATGGGACTGACGGGGGTCTACATCTTTGCAATTATGGGCATGTGCCTGGTGATCGCCCATTTCGTGAGCAGCCAGCGTACCGCCATTTCCATCGTGTTGCTGCTCTTGTTCATCCCCGGCTTCTTCTTGACGGGTTTGACCATCCCGGTGGATGAGTCGGCCCAGAGTTCCTACATCGTCTCACAGATGCTACCGGTAACGCACTACATCATCATCTCGCGCGGGGTGACGCTCAAGGCGCTGCCGCTGACGGACCTGCTGCGAGAAGCAATCCTGCTAACCGGGATGGGGACCATCGCTGTGACTGCCTCGTTGATGCTATTCCGAAAGAAAATCTGAGCTATGCTGCACCGTCTCTATTCGCTGATCACCAAAGAACTGATCCAATTCACGCGCGACCCGATTCTGTTTGCCTTCGCCACCCTGGCGCCCATGCTACAAATTGTGCTGTTGGGGCAGGCCATCGGCTCAGATATCACCAACATCCCGGTGGCGATTGTCGATTACGATAACTCCACGCTCAGCCGTGACATCGTAACGGGCCTCGATAACACCAGCGAGTTAGTCGTGCGGCATTATCCCGATGGGCTGGACGAGGCACGCGCCCTGCTGGATCGAGGTGAAGTGAAGGGAGTGGTGGTGATCCCGCGGGGCTTCATGGCGGCCAATCAATCACCGACCTCCGTGCCAGAGATGCAAGTCTTCATCGATGGGAGCAGTTCCTTCCTGGCGGGGCGGGTGCTGACTGCCGCCAGCGGAGCGGTCTCGTCGGTGGCCAACGATGTGTTGGTCAGCAGTGAAACGGTGGGCGGAATCCGTGTCTTTTCTGAGGCGCTGTATAATCGCTCTCTGGATTTTCAGCCGGATGCAGTGAGCTCACAGATTGCCCTGTTGACCTTTCAGATCGTAGCCCTGGTCGCGGTGATGGGCATCGTGCGTGAACGGGACATCGGCACAGTGGAAATGCTGAGCATCACACCGATCAGCCGCCTGGAGCTGATTGCAGGCAAGGCGATCACCCCGCTATTGATCGGCATGTTGAACTTCCTGCTGACCTTCTTGATCAGCCAGTTTGTGTTTCAAATCCCTCAGCGTGGATCACTGCTGCTGCTGTTCGGGTTGGCCTTTATCTACGTGCTGTGTGAGACGAGCTACGCTCTGATGCTCTCGACCATCACACGCTCACAGCAGCAAGCCGTGACAATTGTGTTCGTCTGGGCGATGTTGGGGCTGGCGCTTTCGGGTTATCTGGTGCCGATCACGACGCTGCCGCAAGCTTTGCAATGGGTGTCCTGGGCGATCCCGCTGCGTCATTTCTTAGATGCTATGCGCGGTGTGATGCTGCGGGGTGCCGATCTGACGGCGATCATTCCGCAGGTCGGGATGATCTTGGTCTTGCTCGTCGCGATGACGTTCATTTCGACGCGCACCCTTACTCGTGTGATTGAAT
>JAADYZ010000484.1 GCA_010092775.1 Chloroflexota bacterium | reverse complement strand
TCTCCCTATCGCTTTTACCAGTTCTGGCTGAACAGCGATGATGACCAGGTAATCACGCTGCTGATGTACTACACCCTGCTGGATCAAGATGCGATCACCGACTTGGAGCAGTCGCTTAAGGAAAACCCCAGCACCCGCGAGGCCCAGCGCACCTTGGCTCAAGAGGTCACCCGCTTCGTACACGGTCCAGAGGCGCTCACCGCAGCAGAAAAAGCCAGTGAGGTCCTGTTTGGCGGGTCGATTGAGGGACTTGGCGTGGATGACCTAATGGACATCTTCTCGGAGGTGCCGAGCAGCGAACTCCCTAAGTCTGATCTAACTGGCGAGGGCTTCAGCCATGTTGAGTTGATCAAACAGGCGGGCTTCGAGTCATCCAATAAGCGAGCCCGCCAACTGCTGAGCGATGGCGGGCTGTACATCAACAATGAGCGAATTGAAGGCACCGATGGGGCTGTGACCCTGACCGATGCCATCGATGACACCGTGCTGGTGCTGCGCAAGGGCAAACGCAAGTATCATCTAGTGCGCCTGGTGGATTAGTTAACGCAGCACAATCTCCGTCCACTGCTCGATCCATTGATCGCGGTTGGCGGCGATCTCATCAGGTGGCAGGGTGGCTGGATTGTCGGGCACCTGAGCATATTGCACGAAAGCGTCTGGCAGGTTGGCATCAGGTAGCACCGGGAAGACGAACATCTGTAAGGGCATGTCTTCCTGGAACGTCTCGCTGAGCATGAACTCGATCAGCGCTTGGGCCAGATCCGGGTGATCGGCGTTGCGCAAAACCCCTGCGAATTCAATCTGCCGGAAGCAAGAGCCATCGGCTGTAACGGAGGCCGTCGGTGCTTCTTCCAGCGGTTCTTCGGCGAAGATCAGCTCAGCCGGGGGGCTGCTGGCGTAGCTCACCACGATAGGACGCTGGCCACCCGGCAGCGTAAACTGACCATAATAAGCGTCTTCCCAGCCTTCCGTGACCAGCACGTCATTTTCGCGCAGGCTGGCCCAATAATCCTGCCAGCCCTCGCCGTAGGTGGCGATGGTGGCCATCAGGAAGGCCAAGCCCGGCGATGAGGTCGCTGGATTTTGAACGACGGTCAAGCCACTATAGGCCGGATCGATCAGATCGTCTAAGGAGCTTGGCGGAGCTAGGCCGTTTTCCCCAAACCAGCCGATGTCATAATTCAGGCAGACGTCCCCCCAATCGATTGGTATGAGGCGACTTTCTGGGTCCAGTTGGTATTGCGCCGGGACAGCGGACAGCCCCTCTGGTTCAATCGGCACGAAGATGTCGGCCTCAATGGCCCGACTCAGGAAGGTGTTATCGACCCCAAAGAAGGCATCAGCCAGCGGGTTTTCGCTGCTCAGGATGGCTTGATTGAGCGCGGCTCCCGCATCGCCAGAGGGCACAAATTCCAGACGAGCGTTGTACTGCTCTTCAAATGCAGTTCGGGCCTCTTCGCTCATGTTGAAGCTGTCGTGGCTCATCAGGCGCACCACACGCTCTTCATCAGGGCCAGTATCGGTTGGGGCCACCGCCGCGCAGGCGCTCAATATGATGCCGGCCAGCAGCGCAGCACCCCATCGATTCATTTGTTTCATGCTTACTCCTCTCTTGTAAACGAAAGCACCCTCAACCTGGTTGATTGAGGGTGCTCTGTCGTTCTCAATCAACCGCTTTCCTACGCTGGTATTGCCCAGATCAGGTTCGTGGGGTTCCCGCCTCGCGGATCTCAGCCACCCTATGGTGGCACCCCCAGCAGTTGATGTGCTTATGCTGTTTTGCGTGTCTACGGTCCAACTATAGCAAATCGACCGTCCGAGCTTCAAGCATGGCCTTCAGCCGAGGCAGGTTCCAACAAATCTGTTAGACCAACTCCTCCGCCCAGGTTGCAGCAGGGTTACTCCGTGTCAGGCAGTTCGATGATGGTCAGGCCGCTGGCGAAGTCATCCACCCAAATCGAGACGCCTGGCTCAGCCCAGCCAACCGGCAGCACGTCCTCCGCCAACAAGGTGCCTTCCTCGACATGGCCGTTCGTGTCGTCGAAGCTGAGCAGCACCACCCATGATCCGCCCATCGTGGAGATGAAGGTAATCATCTGCTCGCCACTCGGATGCCACAGGTGATTGTCACCGGGTAGGCAGCAGGTCCAGGGAATGTCATTTGATCCCTCTTCGACAGATTCATCCGTCAGCCCCTCATCATACGTCACAACCGCGGCAGCACTGCCATCCAGGGCCATGCGCAGAAGGTCGATGCCGACGTTCATCAGGAACTCATCCCCTTCGAACGTGAACTTCGGGCGATCAGTCACGGAACCCACACCACCACGATCGCTGAAACTGAGACGCTGCTCTAAGCCAGACTCAACACCAACCACAAATATGCCCGGCAGAGCATCCAAACCGTAGCCAGACTCGCGGGCAAAGACGACTTGTTCACCGTCGGGCGTCACGCCGAAGGTGGTCGGGACGTCGGCGGCCAGAATAAAGTCCTGCCCATCAGCGGCCCGCCAGCGCATCTCATAGGTATCCTCGGTGGCGATGAGATAAACAAAATCCTCGCCATTGGGCGCCCAGCGTGCCTTGACGATGGTCGGATCGCTGAAGACCTCCGTCACTTCACCCGTATCAATGTCATAGATCGCCAGGTCGCTCACCGCCAGATTGCCGGGACCTGCCCCTTCAGATGCAAAGGCGGTTGACATCAAGAAGCGGTTGGTGGCTGGCGCATAATCGAAGACTTCACCTAGCGGATCAGGATAGGAATAAAGCTGTGGCTCACCCTCGAATTCAGGGTCGTTCAGAATGTAAAATGAGCGCTCCGGCCCTGGGCAGTTGTTGCAGGGATAATGGATGCGCTGTGGTTCTGGTGGGCCGACCTCGCTTTGATTGGCATCAGGCACCGGACTGGGCACGGGCGTTTGGGTGGGCGTGGTGACTTCCACACCGTCGCCTCCCTCGACAGAGGGCTCCGCTTCAGACTCCTCCGCCCCTTGCGCCTCAACTTCGGCGACGGCGGCTTCAAGGGCAGTAACAGTGCCTGCCACCTGAGTTGCGACATCGTCTTCGCTCAAACCGGGTTCGAGTTCATCGGCAAACGGGGCTTCAACGGGGGCTGCCGAACAGCCGATCAACGCAATCATGAGTAACACGAAGCCGACGGTTCGCGTGGTCAGGCGTGTCAAATTCATCCGAGCTTGTTCTCCTGATAAAAGTACTTGTTGGCTCTGATAGAGTATATCATCCGTGTTAGAAACGCGATGGCG
>JAADYZ010000483.1 GCA_010092775.1 Chloroflexota bacterium | reverse complement strand
GTGCCAGGCCAGGTGAACTTCAACTTCAATTTTGGCTACCCAAAGCGTCGCGCACTGGCCTGCATGGCCGAGACAATGGCGCTGACCTTGGAAGGCCGCTTTGAGGACTATACCCTTGGTCGGGATATTTCGATTGAGAAGGTGATGGAGATCGACGAAATTGCCGGGCGGCATGGCTTCAAGCTGAGTGGCCTGGTCAGTTTTGAGCGTATGGTGACGCCCAAACATATTGCCAAAGTACGCGAACGTGCTGCCGACAATGGGCGGGGCTGGGCGCCTGCACCGCAGGCCCTATCATAGTGGGTAGCGCTATAGTTTGATGGATCACTAAAACGTAAGTAAATTACGGCTGCGAGCGACTAGCGTCTATACTATAATGGGGAGGATCGAAGGACTGCCTCACACCTTATAGAAGATGCCAGCGACACGGGTCTGGCGGATACAGAGTCAAGGAAGAGTGGTATGTCAAAAGGCAGAATCATGGTTGTCGACGACGAGCACGACATCGCCAACATGCTCAAGATCTATTTCACTGGGCAGGGCTATGATGTCGAAGTCGCCGGGCGCGGCGGTGAGGCGCTCAAGCTCATCCAGCAGCAAATGCCACAGTTGATCGTGTTAGACATCATGCTGCCCGACATGGATGGGTATACATTATGTAAAACACTACGCACCGGGACCCGCACCAAACATATCCCGGTGATTTTCTTGACCCAACGCGATGAACGCAGCGCCCGTATCGCCGGGTTGGAGTTGGGCGCGGATGACTACATCACCAAGCCCTTCGACATTGAGGAACTGCGGCTGCGCATCGCCAACTCGATCCGAGCCTCTGAGCGCATGGGGTTGACCGATCCACGATCAGGTCTGCCGAGTGGTCGTTTGATCGAAGATCAACTGCGCGAGATGATCCGTCGGCCAGAGTGGGCTTATATGGACATGCGCATCAACTACTTTGACCCCTTCCGTGATAAGTATGGTTTTGTGGCTGGTGATGAGGCCCTGCGTTTCACGGCGATGTTGATCAGTGAAATTGTCGATGATATGGGCGAGCCGAGCGACTTCATTGGCCACGCTGGTAACGACAACTTCGTGCTGATCACCAAGCCCTCCAATGCCGATAAAATCAAAGGCGAGATCCTCAAGCGCTTTAACGAGGAAGTACAAGGACATTACTCCTTTGTGGATCGTGAGCAGGGTGGCATGAAGATTGATGATGGCAGCGGCGGTCAGAAGCCGGTGCCGCTGATGACGATGTCAATTGGATTGGTGAATTCAGAACGTGACTTTTACGATATTCGTGAGGTCACCGAAGCCGCCGCCGAGGAGCGCCGTAAAGCACAACGCGCCAATACGGCTTAAGATAGGTTTCGGACGTGGGTTAGGTTAATAGGGCGAGAGCGATGGATAATACCCTCATTTCACTTGGTGTGTTCTTAGCAATTGCGGGGGTGTCAATAATCGGGCTGGTGATGATCTCCGCCCGTTTGACCAGCCGACGGCGCGAGTTACTCGTTGACAGCGAGGAACCGATTATTCCAGTCAATCTGGCGTCTGTGAATGACGCCGTGTTGGTGGCGAAAGTTGGCGGCCAGGTGACCTATGCCAACGAAGTCGCCCGCGAGTTGTTCAACATCCAAGGTACAGAACCCGACCTGTGGATTCTGGCCCAGCAAGTCGATCCGCCGGAAGCCTTTCTGGAGCTGTTCGCGGCAGAAGGGCAAGCGAGCTTCCGAGTCGGGCGGCGTCAGCTTCAGGCCTCATCGCACCGCGTGGCGGTGGGTGATGCGCTGCAACTGGTCGTCATGATCCGCGAGGAAGCCCCCCTACCCGTTTTGGATCGTGAAGAGCGCGGCTCACCCAAGTCGCTCCAAGTCCTTAGTGAGATCACACGGGCGATCAACGCCAGCCTGATTTTAGATGACACATTGACAGCCATCCTGGCTGGTACCCGCCGCCTGGTCCCCCATGACGTCGCTCAGATCACTCTGCAAGGCCAGGACAAAGAGCATTTGGTGCCAGTGAAGCGCTACGGTCCGCAAAGCTGGATTAACGCCACCCACCGTGAGGACCAAGAATATCGGCTGGATCGTGGCTATACCGGGCGAGTGGCCCGCAAGCGCCAGCCGCTCCTGGTGATGGACGCCGATAGATTCGATGCTATTCAGCGCGTGATCCGACCAGACGACCCGCCTTTCCGCAGCTACATCGGTGTGCCGTTAACGGTGCGCAACCGCTTCATCGGCACCATTGAGATCATGGCTTACGAGCCGAACCGCTTCGACCGCGAAGACCTGGCCATGATCGACTTGATCGCTGAACAGGCCGCCATCGCGCTGGATAACGCTCGGCGCTTCAATGCGCAGGCCGACCGCGTTAACGAACTGTCTGGTTTGCAGCAGATTGCCTCGTCGATCAGTTCGCTGCAAGACCGTCAGCAGTTGTTCGCCCAATTGAGCCAACGTGTGGCAGGCTTGATGGAAGTCGATATGTCTGGCGTGCTTCTTTACGATCCTGAGTTGGATCGCCTGGCCGCTCAGCGCCCCATGTACGGCATCGCCGATGCGATTGTGCAAGACATCTCCATCCCGCTTGAGCAAGGTGGACCGGCGCGCAGCCTGTGGCAAGACGTGAACTTCTGGTTCAGCAACGATGTCGGCAGCGACCACCTGGTGATTGAGTTGGGGCTCGGTATGATGGCTGAGTTTGCCGGCATTAACTCGGTCGCGTTGGCCGCCTTGACTGTCGGTGAGGAAAAGATCGGCGCTCTGATGGTCAGCAATAAGATCAACAATACACCCTTCACGCTGGAAGACATCCGTATTCTGCAAACCTACGCTGGGCAGGCCTCGATTATCGTTGAGAGTGTGCGTCTGTATGGCGAAGAGCAGAACCGCGTAGCTGAGCTAGAAGGTCTGCAACAGATCGTTCAGGCCATGAGTTCCTTCACCAATCCGGAGCAGTTGTACGGTCAGCTAACCCAGCGGATTGCGGAACTGATGGGCGTAGAAGTCTGCGGTGTGATGATCTACGAGCCTGAGCACGACCATATTGCAGCGCGGACACCCTTCCATGGGATGCCCGAGTACATCGCTGATGAGTACAAGATCGTTCTGGGGCGACGTGGTTTGGCGCGTGAAATCTGGCGTGAGCACGAGATTTTCTTCTCCAACGATGTGTTGACCGATGACAAGATCGACGCACTTGGCGTACGTGGAACGGCCCTCACAGCCAATCTACGGACCATCTTACTCGTCCCCTTGAGCGCGGGTGGTCGCCGGATTGGCCTACTGCAAGTTTCCAACAAGCGTGACGGCTCGAACTTCAACGATGACGACAAGCGCCTGATCCAGATTTTCGCTGGTCAGGCTGCCGCCCTGATCGATAATGCGCGCCTCTACCAGGATACTGACGCCACGTTGAAGCAGCGTGCGGCGGAACTGCGCTCAGTGGCCCGCATCAGCAGTGAGTTGAATGCAACGCTTGAGCTTCAACGTATCCTTGAAGTGATCGCGATTGAAGCGGAGCGCTCTGAAGGGGCCAAGTGGGTCAACCTGACGATGTTCGACTGGGATGACGAAGGCTCCGACATCAATTCGACGATGACCTTTGGTGTCAATCTGGGGCGAGAGGCACGCATCTTGGAACGAGCTGCTGCGCGCAACAAGGAGATCATCGAGGTGGACGACTTCGAGAAGGTCTCCACCTTCCCCAGCCCAATCGCTGGGGCGCGCTCCGCGCTGGTCGTGCCACTTCTGCTTGAAGGTAACGCCGTTGGCGTCTTGAGCCTCTACAGCGACATACCCAACGGCTTGAATACCAACACACGCGAGTATGCACAAGCACTTGCCTCACAGGCGGTTAGCGCTGTGACCAACGCCCGGCGCTATGAAGAACTGATTGAGCGCTCTGAACTCCTGAGCCGCCGCGCCGAGCAGTTGACCCAGATTTTTGAGTTGGGGCGGATGCTTCGGACTGATCAAACCCTTGAAGACACGCTAGGGTCAGTTGCTCGCGCCACGCGTGAGGCGGTTGGTTTCAACCGGGTGTTCATCAACCGTGTTGATGAAGAGAAGGACACGGTTGTTTCCTTCACCCAATTTGGCCTGAACGATAAACAAGCCAAGGCATGGGCGCGCAATCGTCTGCGCTGGAGTGACATCAAGGGTTACTTCATACCACAATACAAAGTGAGTGGCTCGTATCGCCTGCCGATTGACGAGAGCCGCAAACTGGCCGACACACTGCGTGTTCCCTATGAAATTGGCAGTACCCTGGATTACGATCCGGAGCGCTGGCAGCCCGGCGACCTGCTAACGGTGCCCTTGAACTCCTCAACGGGTACGCTGCTTGGCCTGCTGTATGTCGATTTGCCCCGCGACGGCATGGCGCCCAATCGTGAGACGATCGAGCTGTTAGAGATTTTCGGGAACCAGGCCGCGATCGTCATTGAAAACAATGAGCTGTATACCTCGGTCGAGGAACGCGCGGAGGAATTGGCTCGCAGCCTGGCTGATCTGGAACATAGCTATCGCGAACTCGACGAAATCTCGCAAGAGGCCATCCAGAAGGACATGGAACTGGCCCAGAGTAACCAGTTGCTCAACCTGCGTGCTCAGCGTTTGTTGGCGCTGCACCGGGTGATGGAAAACGTTGATACCACTCAAGAACCCAATGGTGTGCTCCAAAGCATTGCGGTTGAGGTGATTAACGAGATGGATGTGGATCAGTGCATGATCCTGATGGGGCGTGACCACACGAGCAACGGTGCTTCCATGCGCTCAGCCACTGAGCTGGCCGTTGTGGCCCAGTACGGAAACTTCCCCCCTGCCCTGAATGTTCCCGCTCACTTAAATGGGCGTGATCCCATCTCGACAGCCTACGTAACCGATCGGGCGGAGGTTTATTCTCTACGTCCGACTGACCGTCGCCCGGCTGCGGAGTTGGCTCAGGCCTTGGGCACCTTCTCCATGGTTGTACTGCCGGTGTCCTTTACTGATGAGCTGCGCGGCGTCCTGATGGTCGGTCGCTCCAGGCGAGGCATTGCCTTCGGTGAAGACGACCGCGATATGTTCAACCTGCTAGCCAGCCAGATCGCGGTGGAATACGAGAACTCGCGTTTATACAATGCGGTCCAAGTCGAGGCATCGAGCGCTGCGTCTGAACGCGACCGCCTACAACAGCTTCACTTAATCACCACGGCCTTGCAGCAGGCCCAGACTTTGGACGACCGCCTCAAGGTGATTGTGCGCGGCATCTCCTCGGTTGGGTGGGGGCGCGTCGCGATTACAATGTTTGATGACGCGATGCACCCGGCGCGGGTGGTTGCAGAAGGCTTCTCGCCGGATGAAGAAGCGACACTGCGTGCGCAGCAGTTTACAGGCGATCAATGGCTCGACTGGATTGCCAATCCGCGTTTTGTCAGTATGCGTGTTGGCTCATCCTACTTGCTGGCTCAGGAGAATCTCTGGGTGCAGACGCACATGCCCGAGGTGACCGAGCAAGATAGTCGTGTTGATGATCCGACTTTCTGGCAGCCAAAAGATCGCTTGGTCCAGCCGATGTATGCCGGTGCAAATATCATTGGTGTCCTGGACCTGCGCAGCCCAGAAAATGGCTTGCGTCCCGACGAAGCCACACTCCGCCCGCTTGAGCTCTTTGTTCAGCAGGCGGCCTCTGCGCTGGAGAATGCCCGTCTCTACATGGAGACCTTCGAGCTGCAAAGCTACAACCAGGCGGTCGTCGAGTCGATCCAGCAGGGCATCATCGTGACGGACATCAACAGTCGCATTGAGACTGTTAACGAGTACATGTATCGCGAATACAACTGGGACCCGGCCTTCATCGGGATGAACCTCTTCGATGTACAGGCCTCGCTGCGCCAGGCTGGCTTGGCGTCGCTGTTCCAGGTGGCTGCGCGCCAGGCCCGCCCGGTCGAGCGAACCAACATCCAATATCGGGTGGGTGATGAAGTCCGTATCCAGAACATCTTCATGTATCCGCGCTTTGACGAAGAGGGACATACCAACGGTGTTGTGATCCTGCTGGAAGATGTCACAGAACGCTCGCGGCTGGAGGCAGATATTGCCTTGCGCGGTCAGCAGTTGGCCGCCCTGAGCGACGTATCACGTAACATTACCGCGACGCTGAGTGTGGATGAGGTGGTCCGTAACGCGTTGGAACAAGCCGCCGACGTGATTACCTATGATCAGATGACGCTCTGGAACCGCAGTGACGTCGGCGACGAAATGGTGATCGCCGGGCGCAGTGGTTACTCAGACAACGATTGGATGGTTGGCGAAGGCGTCAACATTCAGGGCGACCCGCTGTTGAGTGAGATTGCCGCCAACAAGTACCCAATGATCATCCGTGATGTGCGCAGCGATGATCGCTTCCCGCAGGCAGATCATCGCCCCAACCGGAGTTGGCTCGGGGCACCGATGGTCAGCGGTGGTATTCTGATTGGCCTGATGGTGTTCGAAAAGGCTGAGGTACACGCCTATGCACCGGCAGATGCCCAGGTCGCATCCGCTTTTGCCAACCAGGTAGCCGTCGCGATCGAGAATGCGCAGTTGTTCGAGGAAGCGGCCAAACGCGCCTCTGAACTCCACAGCCGCACCCAACGTCTCACGCTGTTGAACCGCATCTCATCGACCCTGGGTACCTCGCTGGATCAGAACAGTATCCTTCAAACCGCCATTGATGAGCTGGTGCAGGCGCTCGATGTCCAGCAGGGTGGTGTCCATCTGTTCGATCAAGAAGCTGGGCAGGCCTCACTTACCCTGCAATGCCCTTCTCACCCAGATGGCGCCGTCGATCAGGTGCTAATCCCGCTGCGCGAAAACCCGATCATCCAGCTCATGCGCGATGAGCGTCGCCCAATCTCTATCGCAGACTTTGCGGATGATCCGCAAGCCGATCCCATCCGCGAGAGCTTCGCAGAGCGCAACGTGACATCGATCTTGTTGATCCCACTGGTGGTCGGTAATACGCTTACCGGCTTGATCAGCCTGGAAGAGACCGAGATTCGTCGCGACTTTGAACTCGAACAGATCGAGTTGGCCCAGACAGTGACCAACCAAGCTGCGGTGTCGGTGCAGAATGCACGCCTCTTCCAAGAGACGGTAGCCCGTCAGCGCGAGCAGAGTCTGCTTACCGAAGCGATGCGTGTTGCGACCCGGTCGATTGACCTGGAAGAAATCGTTCGCGAATTGGCGACGCAGTTCTTACGCGCACTCAGTGTGGAGGGTTGTACGATCTCCCTGTTCGCAGAAGATGACAACGCCCTCAACACGCTGATCGACTATGCTGAACACGGCGGTGAGCGCACCCTCACTGAAGATGACTATCGCCCAGAGCTAGAGACCTACTATCCAGTGACCAGCCGCCTCTTGAGCGATCAAGGTGCGATGGTCCTCAGCCCCAGTTCATCCGGCCTCTCCGAATACGAGATCGAGTGGATGGGGCAGCGTGGAGCACAGGTCGCGCTGCTGCTGCCCTTGGTCTCTCAGGGCCGCTCTATCGGTCTGGTGGAACTGTGGGAGACCGATGGTCCACGCCGCTTCACGCAGCGCGAGATCAGGCTGGCGCAGGCGCTGGCGACCTCGGTGTCATCGGCAGTGCAGAATGCGCGGCTCTATGCACGGATGGTGCAGCTCTCTGAAGAGCTGGAGCGTCGCGTTGAAGAGCGTACTGAGGACCTGGCCGCCGAACGTGACCGCATCGACACCCTGTATCACATCGCCGTTGAGTTGACCGCCAGCCTCGATCTTGACCGTGTGCTGAACCGCGCGCTCGAACTGGTAGGTGCAGCGGTGGGTGCCGAGGCAGGACAGTTGTTCCTGGTCGATCCCCAGTCCGATCGCTTGATCTATCGTGCCCAGTTGGCTGGTAACGTCATATTGCCGCCGGGCGGGAAGCAAATCCCAGTATCGCGCCATGAAGGTATGGCAGGCTGGGTGATGAACAATCGCGAGTCGATTGTGGTAGACGACGTGACGATCGACCCACGCTGGGAGTCTATCCAAGGTACAGAGTCCCGGCGCTCGCTCCTGGGTGCCCCGCTGATCGCCAACTATGAGGTGCTGGGCTGTATCTTCTTTGTCAGCGACCGCCTGGCCGCCTTCAACCAGGGTCACCTCCAGTTAGTGGAAGCCGCTGCCAACCAGGTTGCGGTCAACATCAACAACGCCGAGCTGTATCGCATGATCCGTGATCAAGCGGAACGCCTCGGCCAGATGCTGCGCAGCCAGCAAACCGAAGCCGCAAAGAGCCAGGCTATTCTGGAGTCTGTCGCGGATGGTGTGATGGTGTCTGACCACTCCGGTGAGATCATCTTGTTTAACGCCGCCGCCGAACGTATCCTGGCAATGCGCCGTGACGAGGTGCTGGGACGCCCGGCCAGCGAACTCACTGGCCTCTACGGTGACAGTGTCGTCACCTGGACCAACATGCTCGAAGCGGGCCAGGATATGCTGGCTTCAGAGAACTACAACGCCAATCAGTTTCTCGAGGCGCAAATCGAGATCGGCAGTCGGGTGGTCTCCGTTCACGTCTCGCCAGTGGTTCACAGCGATGAGAAACTGGGTCTGGTGTCGGTCTTCCGTGACATCACCCGTGAGGTCGCTGCCGACCGCATCAAGAGTGAGTTCGTGGCTACTGTTTCGCACGAGCTACGTACCCCGATGACCAGCATCAAGGGCTATGCTGACTTGCTGCTCTTGGGTGCGGCAGGCGGCATCAACGACAATCAGCGCCGCTTCTTGGATGTCATCAAGAGTAACGCTGATCGCCTGAGCTTCCTGGTGAACGACCTGCTCGACATCTCGCGCATTGAGCAAGACGCACTCGACCTTGACATCCGTCCGGTGGTCTTGCAGGAACTGATCGAAGATACCTTGATCGAATACGAAGATCGCCGCTCCAACGATGGACGCGAAGTGCAATTCCTCATGGACATTGGTGAGAACCTGCCCAGCGTTGAGGCCGACTACGACCGTGTGCGCCAGGTGATTGACAACCTGGTGAGTAACGCCTATCATTACACGCCGGATGGCGGTACCTTAACGATCAAGGTCAGCCAGACCGACGACGAGTATGTGCAGGTTGATGTGATCGACACGGGTATTGGCATCCCCGAAGAAGATCAGGCGCGCCTCTTTGAGCGCTTTTTCCGCGGTGAGCATCCGATGGTGATGGCTACACCGGGCACCGGCCTCGGCCTGTCCATCGTGCGTCACCTGATCAAGATGCATGGTGGTGATGTCTGGTTCGCCAGCAAGGAAGGCGAGGGAACAACCTTCAGCTTCAAACTGCCGATCACCTATGTTGGGCCGACGAGCACTTACAGCGACGACGGGATCCGAACCGTGCGCTAAGCCGCCTTCAATCCAGGCCACATCCAGGGAGGGGTTTATAGCCCCTCCCTGCTGTATGACAGTTTTGCAATTACCGACATTCATAAGCATGTGGTAGGATACAAACGCACTACGAGTGAAACACATCCGCAACACAGATGGGATGAAATGGTATGGCTAAAATCCTGATTGCTGAGGATGAACCTGACATCAGAGAGCTAGTCATGTTTACGCTGCAATCATTTGGCGGTCATGAGGTCGTCTCCACACAGAATGGCGAGGAGGCACTCCATAAAGCGCCAGAGGTCATGCCAGACCTGATCCTGATGGATGTGCGGATGCCCCGAATGACTGGCTACGAAGCCTGTGTGGCGATGAAGCAGAACCCCAAGATCTCACACATCCCGGTCGTGTTTCTCTCTGCCAAAGGGCAGGATGAAGAGGTATCACAAGGCTTGAGCGCCGGGGCCGTCGCTTATATCCTCAAGCCCTTCGAACCAGCCATCCTGGTCGAGAAGGTTGCGGAAATCCTCGCGGAGCAAGTTTCCTAGAAACGCACGATCCCCTGGCCGGGGATCGTTTCGCTTAAGCTAGTTCAAGTTGATTGTGATCTCGTGCGGGTGGTCTTGTGGCAAGAAGTCATGTTTCTGGTGCCGCGCGATCAAGCGGATGAATAGGTGACGTCCGCGCTGCTTGACTTGCATTCGGCGCACCCGCCCGCTCCGCTGCAAGCGGTTGCGACGGGATTTGAGGGGCTTCTTGACGATCACACGCGGATGATAGGCAAACTTCTCCATACCAATTCCCTCGCTTCTCTTCAACCAATACAATGACCTCATGGTAACACGAAGCAGTGACATGTGCCGACACGCCCGATGCCAAAATGAGAAGTTGCGTTAGACTCTTGGAGGATCTGCGTGGGAAAATAAATAGACAGGGCAGACCCCATCTACCCTGTCATCCCCATGGAGGTACCACATGATTAGCTGCTGGCTTAGAGCATTATCAAGTGTAGTAGCATATACCCTGGCTAAAGATAGGCCGGGGCGATTAACCCTGGATTAGCGTCCGATTAAGGCTTATTTAAATCGATCTGTCTGGTGCTAATGTACCGATTTACCTGACCATTCGGCTTGTCAACAAGGGGAAATCTTATGACTCAACCACAGGGCCAATCCATTAACTTTGATCGCGCAGCACCGATCTATGATGCAACACGCGGCTTTCCTGCCGGTGTCGAAGCAGACGCCATTGCCTTTCTTGCGCAGGCTGGCGGACTGACGGACACCAGCCGCATCCTGGAAATTGGCGTCGGCACCGGGCGAATCTCCCTGCCGCTCTCACGCTATGTCGGAGTCGCCTTTGGCATGGACATCTCGAAGCAAATGCTGAGCAGACTGATCGAGAAGCGCAGCGATGAAACTCTGCACGTGGCACAAGCTGACGCCACACGCCTGCCGCTTCCTTCCGATCACTTTGATGCCGTGCTGGTCGTGCATGTGCTGCACTTGATCCCGAATTGGCGCGAGGCCCTAGACGAGCTTCGGCGCGTTCTCAAGCCGGGCTCAGCGTTGTTGATGGCGGGGGGCGGCGGCTGGTATCGAGATGCCAACATTGCACCGCTGCGCGAGGCTTTTGTAGAAGCATCCGGGCAAGATAAGCTGTCACAGGTTGGCCTGTCCTGGGAAGATCAGGACGACGAATTCACCCAGCTCGGCTGGCAGCGTGAGGGCGAGCGCCACAGCTTCCACTTCACTGGCATGGGGAGTCCAGCCAGGTTGATCGCGATGTACGAGAATCGGGTCTTCTCAAGCTGTTGGCCCCTTAGTGACGCGCAAGTCGCCGCAGGCGTCAAAGCGATGCGCGCGCTTGCAGCGGAACGCTTCGACGACCTTGAGACAGAGTTCGAAATCGCATCTGAGTTCGGCGTTGAGATCTATCGCTATCATGAGCTGCCCTCTGTGAGCAGCCCTCCCCCGAAGCCAGCGGCAGCCCAGCGCAAGCCCTTCGAGCCGGAGATGGTCCTCATCCCGGCCGGGCCCTTCTTGATGGGCAGCCCGCTGAGCGACTCGCTGCGCT
>JAADYZ010000070.1 GCA_010092775.1 Chloroflexota bacterium | reverse complement strand
CGTCTTGTAGGCTGAGGTGGGTGCGCATGCCGTTGATCTTGGTTTGTATACCGATAAGTCCACATTGTCGTCCATTCACCTTACTCGTTTGATTCCATTGTAGCACAAGTCGGTGACAGATCAGGTCACAAGATAGATCATCTGTTCTCTTTGCGAGAACGTTGGTATACGGTGTGAGACATGATTGGTCATTGTTTGTGTCAGTACAACATATGTTGTATACTGTCATCAATAGCTTTTGTTTGACCAATACAACAGATCAGACAAACGATCTTTGAAAGCAAGTGATCATTATGGGGATGCGTGTCTCAACACCACAGGACAATCTCTCGAAAGGCTTGAGTATCGTCAGCCGCGCTGTCGGATCGCGTAGCAATCTGCCGGTACTCTCCAATGTCCTCATCGCGACAGACAACGGACGTCTGCGCCTCGCGGCGACCAATCTGAACGATTTAGGCATTGTGTCGTGGGTGGCCGCCTCAGTAGAGGAAGATGGCGCCATTACCGTGCCAGCTCGTACCCTCAACGACCTGGTGAACACCCTCTCACCAGAACGCGTTGACCTCGAAGTGGCCGTACGCACCAACACGCTAAATTTGAACTGTGGTGCGATGACGGCCCAAATCAAGGGGATTGATGCACAAGAATTCCCCATCATGCCAGAACCGACCGACGAGGATCAATACCTGCCAGTCCCGGCGCAGCTCCTGCGCGAGACGATTAAGATGGTGGCCTTTGCCGCTGCTCGCCAGGACAGTCGCCCTGTGCTGACCGGGGTACTGATGGAGTATGATGGCCAGTCGTTGACGATGGCTGCGGCAGATGGCTTCCGCCTGGCCGTACGAGAAATGCCTTTGGCGGCAGAGTCGAGTGAGAACTTCTCGCTGGTGGTGCCTGCCAAAACGCTCAGCGAGCTGGAGCGCATCGGAGCCAATGAGGACGAAGATGTTTACATTGTCCTTCCGAAAGATCGCTCGCAGCAGGTCTTGTTCCACATGAACAACGTCGATGTCAGTACGCAGCTTCTCGGCGAGGAGTTCCCCAACTTCCGCCAGATCGTGCCGCAGGAGACCACAACACGTGTGATCCTGGATACAGCATCACTGCTGCAGGCCTGTAAGCGCGCCGACATCTTCGCCCGTGAGGCCAATCACACGATCCAAGTTCACATTCAGCCGCAAGAAGGCATGGCTGGTGTCGTTCGCGTCAGCGCCACATCTGCCGAAACAGGCGAGAACGAGGGCTTCCTCGACGCTACCATTGAGGGCGATGACTTGTCGATCTCGTTCAATGTGCGCTATGTCATTGACGTGTTGAACGTCATCCAGTCCGAGTCGGTGGAAATCCTGACCAGTCGCCCGGATAAGCCGGGCATTATCCGACCACTGGGCGACTCAACCTATACTTACGTCATCATGCCGATGTATACAGGTCGTTAGAGACGCCACCTAGACAACCAAAACGGGATGCACTTGATGTGCATCCCGTTTTTTTGTGGGCGGTACAAGACTTGAACTTGTGACCTCCGCGATGTCAACGCGGCGCTCTGGCCAACTGAGCTAACCGCCCGAGTGGTCCATATAGTATAGCAAGAAGTCTCTCGGCGTCAACCTGTCTGCCCCTGTTTTGCTGAAGCATGGATAGCGGTGAAGCCTATCGTGCGTTATATATGAAGGGGGTACAGGTCAATCAGTGGAGTGCCACGTGAAACGCTATCTCATCTTCTTATCGATCGTAGTGATCGTTGGCTGCGCGTCTGGTCCGGCCAACACCGCTGGTGGTTCGAACGACATCACCGTCCTGTGGATGCGCGCACCATCCGAGCGTCAGGAGCTACTTGATCTCATCCAGAGCTATGCAGATGACTTCAACGCAGCCCATGAGGACACAACCGTTACCATCGAATTTGTCGATTGGGCCGACGGGCGTGATGCAATTGAACAGCGAGTCGCAGAGGGTACACCGCCCGATCTGGCGGTGGTCGGGTCGCGCTGGGTAGCAGAGTTTGTCAATCAAGGTTTGATTGAACCTCTCGACCGCTATATGACCCCGTCCTTCCGCGAGCAATTCATCGCTTCGCTGATCAACGAGGGAGCCATCTATCAGGAACGCACGTTTGGGCTGCCAGTCGCCGCGTCAACCCGCGCACTCTATTACAATCTTGATCTGTTCGAGCAGGCTGGCCTCAGCGAGCCGCCTGCAAGCTGGGATGAACTATTGCTCGCCGGGCAAGTCATCGGCGCCCTCGAAGAAGATGTTTATGGTTTTGCGCTTCAGGGCGGTGATGGCCTGGAGACCAACACCTATTTTTACTATTTTGTGTGGGGCAATGGTGGCAGCCTCTATGATCCTTCTCAGACGAGCTCGGCGCTCGACAGTCCAGAATCGGTTGAAGCCCTCGTCTTCTTACAAGAGCTGATCCAAGAAGGGGCCACTCAGCCCGATCCTGCGTCGGATGCCTATAACCGGCGCCGCGCCCTGGAAGACCTGTTCCAACAGGGGCAAGTGGGGATGGTAATCTCGGGCCCTTGGCTGCTCAATCGCCTTCAGGATGAATCACCCGACATGAGGATTGGAGTCGCCCCAATCCCATTCAATACGACTTCAGCCACATATGGCGTCATCGACACACTGGTCATGTTCCGTACCTCAGCCAGCAAAGACGCCGCCTGGGACTTCATGGACTTCATTTACACCACCGAGCGACGGCTCGCTTATGCACAGACCGCTGGCGTCCTGCCTGAACTCGATGCCGTTGCAGAGTCCGAAGAATTGGCTCAGGACGAGCAGTATGTCGTCTTCTTGGACCTGCTCCCAGAGGCTCGCTTCGAGCCGCCTAATATTCATTCAGAAGAGATTTCGCAGATTGTCATTGATGCTGTCCGCTCTGTTTACCTGGGCGATGCCGAACCGCAGGACGCACTCGACGATGCTGCCGCCCTCATCGACAATCTCTTGCAAGACAGTACCGCCGGTTGGTAGTGTAGCGTTCGACTGAGTTCTCCCCAGTCGAGGGTCAAGGTAGTGCTTATGCTGAAAGTCCGTTCGCAGGTCTTGTTGGTAACCGTTGGCGTCTTGGTGGCGATTGCACTCATCCCGCTAATCGTCTTGAGTTTCGCCAGCTTATGGACCTTTGAGGCGTCAAACGAAGACCTTGTGGAAAGCAGCGTTCGCTTGATCAATGAGAACGCACTGCGTGCTCTAGAGTCGCAAGCGGCGCTAACAGCCGACAATGTGGCCCAATTCCTGCGCGAGCGTGATCAGGAGTTGCTGCGGCTGCGCGATGTCTCCCGCACCCGCGAGGCATATCTAGCCTTTGCGGAAGAACAGCTCAGCGAAATCTGGCTGGTGAACCCAGAGACGGGAGAAGAGACTCGCTTTGCCTTCCCTATCTACCGCGAACTGGCCTTTATCGATCCCTCAGGGCAAGAAGAAATCCGAGTGGTCAATGTCTGCCGGGTCTATCCGGTGGACTGCGAGCTGCGGACTCCCAGCAATCTCCTCGATGTCAGCAATCCGGCCAATACCACCTTCGGCAGCGAGACCTACTTCGAAAGTGCTCAACAGCTTGAGCCCGACGAAATCTTCGTGGGGCGTCCGATTGGTCGCTACGTCCCCGACGATATGGCCTATCGCGGCGATCAGTTTCCAGAAGGTGAACGCTTCGAGGGTTTAGTCCGCTTCATCACGCCGGTAGAGGAAGACGGAGAGCTGCAAGGCTATGTCATGCTTGCTGTCGATCATATTCATATTCAGTCCTTCATCGAGCACATTGACCCCTCCGCCAGCGAACCGCTTCTGGCAGTCAATCCAGCGGCCAATAATCTTGTGTATATCATCGGCGTCGATGGCTTTGCTGTGGCGCACATCGTCAACAGTTTCATAGCGGGCGTCGATGAGGCGGGCGAAGCGGTGCCTCCCTTTACGGAAGATCAACCCAATATAGGACCTGGCAACTTCTATCAAATGGGCTTCTTGAGCCCCATCTTTCCCGAACTCATGCTGCGTGTGGTCGATCAGCCTCAAGGCATCGTGGAACGCTTCACCGTAAGCGATCTGGATCGCGCGCTGGCCTATGCCACCATTGATTATCGCACTGGCCCCAATTACGATAGCGAACGGGGCTTTGGTTTCGTCGTGGCTTCTATTGATCGTGGCCCCATCAATCTTGGTGTCGAAGTACTCACGGCACAGTTTGAAACCAGCCGTAGCAATTTGATCGATCAGTATGTGGGCATTGCCGCTCTATTTCTGGTGTTGGTGTCCGGCTTTGCAGTTCTGCTTGGGCGCAGCGTCGTCACACCAATTCGAACCCTGACTAACTATGCCGAATGGATGGAACAGCGCGGCCTCAGTGAAGAAGAACTGAGCGCCTTACGCGATCGCCCTGGCAGCGGCGAGTTTGCCTTGCTCTACCGTTCCTTTGGGCGCATGGCCGAGACCGTGCAAGAGCGTGAGGAGCAAATCTCCGAGCTGCTCAATGTGGCCGGCGAAACTCTCGATGAGCGTATTCAAGAATTGGCCGCGTTGGAAGATGTCGGCCGCCGCCTGACCTCGTCGCTGAAGATCGATACTGTCTTTGATGTCGCTTATGAATCACTGACCAAGCGCACCCGTGCCGATTGTATTCGGCTGGCGGTCGCCTCCTCAAGCCCAGATGAACCACCCACAGTCCTCACTGGCGGCAACACCTCGCTGATTAACGACCCAACCTGCATCCCGGAGATTATTCCGCTGGTGTTTGAAGGGGAGCGTTTCGGAGAACTGCGCCTCTATGTCCCCGGTGACAGCATGGACATTGATGAGCGCTCCTTCGCCCAGCAGCTCGCTGCCTGGTTTAGCGTCGCGATCAAGAACGCCCAACTCTTCCAAGACCTAGAAACCCAGCGCCGCACGCTTGAACAAGCCAACGTTGAAATTGCCGAAGCCAACCGCCTCAAATCCGAATTCATGGCGACCATGTCGCATGAGCTGCGCACGCCCTTGAATGCCATTATCGGCTTCAGCGACATGCTGCTAATCGGGATGAGCGGTGATCTGAACGAAAAGCAGAAACACCGCTTGGGCCGCATTCAAGAGAATGGCCGTCGGCTGCTCGAACTGATCAACGATGTACTCGACCTCTCCAAAATCGAGGCTGGGCGGATGGAACTCATGATCGAGCCTTATGCGCCCCAATCCCTCATTGACCGTTTAGCCGGTCAGATGGACGTCCTGGCGCAGCAGCAAAATCTGGAGTTCAAGGTCGATCTCCAGGGCAGACTACCCAAGCTACTCATGGGCGATGAGAAGCGCATCGAGCAGGTCATCGTCAATCTGCTTTCGAATGCCTTCAAATTTACGGAAGAGGGAACGGTCCATCTACAAGTCAGCACCGACGAGGAGGATGCTCAGTGGACCATCATCGTCAGAGACACCGGGCCAGGTATCCCTCCTCACGCTCGCGACCTCATCTTTGAAGCGTTTCGCCAGGTGGACGGCAGCAGCACGCGTGAGCACAAAGGCAGTGGACTCGGCCTGGCGATTACGCGCAACCTCGTCACCATGATGGGCGGATCGATCCATTTAAGCAGCGAACTTGGCGAAGGCAGCACTTTCACGGTCCAATTACCCATGGTATCACCGCGCTCGGCCACGAAGCCGAATCTGCGGACCCTACAGAAAGGTGAGGAACAGGGTTAACATGTTGGATTGGAATCAAGTCTCAGATTGGTTCGTGATGATCGTGGACGATGAACCAGATAATCTAGAAGTTTTGGCGGACGTCTTTGCCTTTCACGGCGCCGAAGTGATCACAGCGCGCGATGGCCAAGAGGGACTCAGGCAGCTTGAAAATCGCCAGCCCGATTTGATCTTGCTAGATCTCTCTATGCCCAATATGGATGGCTGGGAAATGCACCGTCGCATTCGCGATGATGAGCGCTTAAAAGAAATCCCGATTATTGCGGTCACCGCCCACGCGATGGTTGGTGATTACGAGCGCGTTATCTCAGCCGGTTTTGATGGCTACATCACCAAACCGATCAACATCCGGAACATCCTGCAAGACATCCGTCAGACGATTGAAGCCAACCGCCACTGATCCCGGAGACAACTATGTCGCTTGCAGACGGTGAAATTCTGATTGTTGAGGACGAGAGTGACAGCATGGAGGTTGTCCAGGGCATTCTGGATTATCATGGCATTCGCTCAGTCGGGGCCTCAACTGCTAAAGAAGCTTTGCGCTTGATGGAGGAGATGACACCTTCTCTGCTGATTATTGACTTGGCCCTGCCCGATATGGATGGGTGGCGACTACTCGAAACATTACGGGACCGCTACGATCTATCCAGCATTAAGTGCGTTGCCATGACAGCCTATCATAACAGTGCCCTCCCCACGCAGGCCATCAACGCTGGATTTGACGCCTACTTCGCCAAGCCCGTCGATGCTGCCGTCTTTGTAGACGAACTGCAACGCCTGGTTGATGCCGGGTAACCTTCATCAGGCTCTTAACCGCCTTTAAGCCCCATGCTCCCCACTTCTCAATTTGGGCCGTTTCGCTCTCTTGTCCTGGTGTGTGAAAGCGCGTATAGTGAAAACGTAGTCACACACACATACATACAGGAGAGTTTCCGACAATGCGTAAGACCTTTCGTGTTCTTGCAGCCGGTTCATTGATCGCGGTTGCCGCCTTTCTATTGGCCACTTTTGGCGGGTCCGTCTTGGCCAACACATCCATCTCACCGACAGACAACCTACTCGTATCGACCGCATCTTACCTAGGCGGTAGCGGTGATGACAGCATACAAGCCGTCGACATTGCTCCAGACGGAACGGTGTTAGTTGCTGGTGTTCTCGGGGGAGACTATTCACCAGCCGGCGTCACTCCGACTGACCTCTTGGGTGGTGGAGATGGCGGAATTCTGCGAATTGAGGGTGACGGTACCGACATCCTCTCGATGGCCCGCGTTCCCGGCAGCGTACAAGACTTGGAAATCAACGATAGCGGTGCCATCGTGGCTTGCAGTGGTTTTGGCGTCGCTGTCTTCAACAGCGATGTGACCGCAGTCACCTGGGAACAAGGTGGCAGCACCGTCACACGTTGTGGCATTACGAGCGATGGCAGTGTTGCCGCGTTGAGCGACAAGACCATCTCCGTCTACGATAATGCTGGCGCAGCCCTGGGCGAGTTCACCCTGACTGACGATGTCATCAGCGATGTGGCCATCGATAGCACCAATCAACTGGTCTATGCTGTTGGATACAACAACGCTTCAACGGGTGGCACGCCGGTTCAGATTCCTTTCCTCCGGGCCTACGACTTCACCGGCACTGAGCAGTGGAAGGCCTATGACTGGACCGCCGACCAACTCGCCAATGATCTGGACTCCAGCCTGGCCGACAGCCGAGGCGTACGCATCACCATCGGGCGCGACGGTGAACTCTACTACGCGGGCCGTACCGACGGCGGCAACAATCTCTACCGCTTCGATCCACAAACCTTGGGCCAGCAGCTCAACGACACCGAGCTGATCGGCTTCGACGATTACAACCAGACCTTCAACATCAGCGGGGCCCGCACCCTAACGTTCTATGCGCGCTTCAATCCAGCAACTGGGGCGATTGATCGGGGCCAGTTGATGCTCACCCGGCTCTCAGATGGGGGGGGCAACTCGATCTCACCGGAAGGTATCGCCGCTGACTCAGATGGCACCATCTATCTTACCGGTCAAGCCTTCGCCTCGATTGACGACCGCGATCAACAGCAGATCAACGGTCAGGCAGTTGGCACCTACCCTGGCGGCGAAGCCTACATCGCCATCATCTCACCAGACATGACCGAACGTATCGTTTGGACGGTCTTCACCGGCAACAATAGCAACAGCGGGGGCGTGGGTCGTGCGATCGCCGTGCGCGATGGTGTGGCCGCTTTTGGCGCGGCACTTCCGACTGACGTTCGCCAATTGACCAGCAATCCCTTGCAAGCCGGGCGCGGCGCAGCTGCAGATGGTTATGTGGCGATCTGGCCCAGCCGCGAGGAACCCAGCGTCAATTTGAGTACGGATACAGTGAATGTTCAAGAAGGCGTATTGAACGATCGCTTTACGGTGAGCCTCGGCAGCCAGCCAACCGCCGATGTGACCATCAACCTGGCCTTCGCGACCGGTGAACCGAGCGGGGCCGGTGTGATCGGTGAGAGCTTTGTCATCGCCCCGGACGCGTGGAATACACCACTATCCATCCCTGTTCTGGCCGTTGACGACACCGATGAAGAAGGCAACCACAGCGATACCATCACCGTGACGGTGACCAGCGACGATCCGAACTACGGTGCGTCCGTCACCTTCAATGGAGGTTCTGGCACCACAAACAACGAAATCACCGTGAACATCACCGACGATGACCCAACGTTGTTGGTCAACGGCGGCTTCGAGGTCCCTTTGGCAGACGGCCTGAGCTGGGAGTTCATCTCGTCTGGTGACAACCAGGGTGTGATCCAGCATCCAGCCGTACTGGGCGGAAGTGGTGGCCTGCTGGTCCGTGCCGACGATGCCATTGAGTATGTGCGCCAGGATGTGGCCGTCGAGGGTCAGGCAGGCGACAGCTACACCGCCTCCTTCTACTTCGCAGGTCGGGGCGTCTCCGATGAAGGCATCCTCGGCATTCGCTTGCGCCTGTTCTCTGGCGAAGAAGCAGTCCAGGTGGCTGCCTGTGTCTATGACGGCCCACGTGGTGACTTTGAATGGCAGCTTGTCACCTGCACCATCACAGCGGATGTTGCCTTTGACACCATCGAGGTGGCCATCGGTTGGCGTGGTGTCGGTGAAGGGTTGGCCGGGATAGACAGCGCCACGCTCGTCCAAGACTAGTCCGATCTTACCCGCCAAACCTAGCTTGTGCCCCGGTGATGAGCCGGGGCACAATGCTGTTAGAAATATCTCTACCAGCGAGGCCATGATGATCCATTCTCTTCGCCCCTCCTTTCTCCGCATAGTGTTGACCTTATGCCTTGTGAGTCTCTTCACGGCACCAGTAGCGGCCAACTTAGATGAGAGTGCGATCCTTCTGCAAGCCTTGCGCAACGGCGAAGATGGTGTTCGCGCTTTTGACCAGCCCAGCGACATTGCCATAACCCCGGACGGAAGTCGTCTCTTTGCTATCACAGGCGAGAATTCAATCGTGGTGTTCAACGCCGCCTCCGATGGCCTATGGACCTATCGCGGCTTCTCGAAAGCAGAATTTGTCCTTGATAATCTGACCCGCCTCGAAGATGTCGTGGTCAGCCCCGATGGGCAAACGATCTATGTTATTGGTTCTGGTGGTGGCTTTGACCTACCGCTGCCTATCTTCGTCTTCAGAATCGATGAGGCCAACGACTTCGTTGAGCTGGTTGAGGTTTTTCAAGAACCCGATGTCTTCGTTGGCTTGTCAGAAGCTGTGATCAGCCCCGATGGAGCGCACTTGTACGTCAGCGCCAAGTTTGGTGATACAGCCACCGATGGCATCGCCATCTTCGACATTGATCCTGAAGATGGGACCCTGTCGTTTAATGGCAGCTTCATAGGCTTTCCTCAAGGTGCCCATCGCCTCGCAATGACACCAGATGGTCATTTCGTCATCGCTGAGTCCACCTCTCTGACACTGCTCAACCCGCCCGAAATTCCCTTCTTCGAGTTGCTGCTGCTGCGCCGTACGCCGGAGACGGGGCGACTCAATGAAGTAGATACCCGCTCCATCGCCGGAGAAATTGCCGATTTCGTCGTTGGGCCCAATAGTCAGACCGTTCACATCAGCCACCAAATCAACGCGGTTGAGGGAGGCATTGCCCAATACATCACCACGTATCAAATCTTGACTGACCCGGCTAACTTTCAAAGCATGGGGACCATCAACGTTGCTGATACATCCCTGGCGCTCAATCAACTGGTATTATCCGCTGATGGAACCCAACTCACAGCAGCCGGTGACGCGTTCGCCTTCTTCAACCGCGATGCGACCTCTGGACAGCTTCAATTCAACCCCACTCTAAGCGACCAGATCAATGGCCTAAGTGATCTTCAAATCAGCGACGCCAGTGAACTGCTGCTGACCCATAGTGATCAGGTCCTCACCTTGGTCGATCGGACGAATGATGCGCTCATTTCGCTTGGTTCACCTCTGTTTAACAGCTTGTTGGACAATGGTGATTTCGAGGAAGCGAATGCCTGGTCATTTTCTGGGGGGAATGACGACGGCATCATCACCTTTGCTGGTGCTCAATCAGGTGATCAGCTTTACTTGCTGACGGGTGAGAACGCCTTGGAGTTCATTACCCAAACGGCATCAGGGCAGAATATCATGGCTGATCGCACCGTGACATTGCGCTTTTATCTGGCGGCGCGCGATCTACCTGAGGAGGGGCAAATTGGGTCGCGATTGGTCTTGCGCGACGATCAAGGAAACAGCGCCGTCCAGACCTGCGAGTTCATGGGGCCTCGCGGCAGCTTCACCTGGACCCTGGTGGAATGCAACATCTCAACCGGTCAAGCGTTTGACTCGGTTCAAGTCATTGTCGGGTGGCAGGATGTACCTAGCGGTCAGATGGGGATCGATGCGCTTAGCTTGACGATTGACTAAGTCATCAAGACGCTTCAGTGGCGAGCTTGTGCAGTTCGGCCAACGCAATGTTGATCAGGTTGGGTAACTCGAAATCAGCCTCAATCGATAGGGCTTCTTGCAGAGGCTCATCGCCTCCCAGTGCGTCGCGCAGGGCGTCCTTGGCCGGGTTAATGCCGAATTCCCGCACAGCAGCATCAGCCGCAGGGTGTTTCTCCAAATAGACAATCCACGCGGCGCTGGCATGTGGCCGATAGCGGGCCACCATGCGGGCGACACCGCCAATCACTTCCAGTTGGAATGGAACGATGTTCAGTTCCAATGCCAGCTCAATCGCACCGCTGTAGAAACGCAGTGCGTCACCATAATCCTCGCGATGTGCCGCGACATGCCCACGATTGGCGAAACTCTCCATAACCCCATAGCGATTGCCGACTGCCTTATTGACTGCCAGCGCTTCGTCCAAATAACGATCTCCGCTTGCTGGGTCCCCCATATCATAGGATAACAAGCCAAGGTTGTTCAATGTGATCGCTTCACCGTAGCGGTCGCCCACCTCCCGCTTGATCTTGAGAGCCTCGGTTTGCATGGCAAGAGATTCTTGGTTCAGCCCCATCGCCTTTTTAAGGGCACCCAGGTTGGTCAAGGTGCGGCCAATACCAATGCGATCGCCAACTAACTCTGAGGTAGCCAGGGCTTCCCGATAATATGCCTCTGCTTGCTGATTGTCTTGTAGGTCACGTGCCACGATCCCCAGGCTTGATAGGGCAGTGGCAACCCCTACAAGATCGTTGGTCTCGCGGCGTAGCTGGAGAGATAGCTCATAGAAGTCTTTTGCCACCAGCGATTCACCGCGATGGTGGGCTATCACCCCGAGGATCTGTGAAGCCATTGCCAGAGTTCTGACACTATGACTCTCTTCTGCTAGGTGTTTGGCGGCTTGAGCATGGGCCGCTGCTGAGTCCAGGCTGCCCTGATGTTCATCACACTTTGCCATATAAACCAGGGCCTGCGCATGCATGGCTTTATCGCTGTCACTAATCGCCAGTACCTGAGCCAGCGTCCCACGCGCTTCATCATACTCACCGGTGATGGCTAGCGCCGTCCCTAAACGGATCAATAGGCGCCCACGCCCTGTCGTTTCACTCTCATCCACCAACTCAAGTGCACGACGCGCCAACTCAATGCCACGCCTCGCATTGCCGATGGTCAAGGCGCGCTCGCTGGCAATCTCTGCATAATGCAGCTCACGCTCAGGGTCGCCTGCACCATGCCAATGTTCGATCAACACGTCCGCATAGTCATCGTGATCACCATAAGCAGACTCAATCGCCTGGGCCACTTTGCGATGGGCTTTAGGCTGGTCGGCCTTGGTTAAGCTTTTGAGGACTACGTCGCGCAGTTTGTCATGTGTAAAACGCCAGCTTGGCTCAACATATTCAATGATCGCCGCATTCGCACAGGCGATCAAGAAAGCATCCATCTCCTGGCGATCGCCATCAACCAGATTCAGCAGCACCCGCTGATCGACTTGGCGACCAGCAACAGCCGTGAGGCGCAGTACATCCCGATATTCGGCGGGCACTTGGCGAATGCGTCGCTGCAGCACCGTTTGGATGCCACGCGCAAACACACTATCGGGCAAGGTCATCATCCCGATTTGATGCAAACTGCCCGCTTCATCAGCCAGGACACGCATCACCTCAATGATGAACAGGGTATTGCCCTCGGTCTCCTTTTGCAGCAGGTCAATCACCTGTTGGCGCTGCCCAGCATCCCCGAGCATCGCCGCACTTAACTCGCTGATCGCTTCTGGCGATAGGCGCTCCAGCGAAATGACCTCCATATCAGGTAGGTCTTTGGGTAGGTCAGGGTGTTCGTCGTCACGATAACTGCCGACAATCAGAATCGGTAGGTCTTCTACAAAACGAGTCAATGTTTTGAGCGGTACTAAGCTCTCGACTGTCCATTGCAAATCTTCTAGCAAGAGGACAATAGGCTGTTCCTGCCGCTTGAATAGATCGTAAATCGTCAGTGCAAGGCGCTGACGGGCAGGGGCATCATCCAATGGAGGTGCATCGCCAACTGGCCGACCGATTAAGTCCTCCAGGTCTGGTAAGACCGTTTTGAGCACACTGGCCTCAAGGTCACCCAGTTCGGTTGAGAGAATCAGTGGGGGAAGCACATTGCGCCATAGTTGATAAGCCACACCGCCACCTTCTACAGCTTGTCCGCGCAAGGTTAAGGCGCCATCGACCATTGCCCGAATTCGGAGTTCTTCCAACAAGCGTGATTTTCCGACACCACTCTCCCCGCCAATCAACCAGGCGCTTCCCTGCCCCGCTTTGGCTTTCGCGAACGCCGAGAGCAAAGCCTCAAGTTGAGGTTTGCGTCCGACAAAAGCGGCAGCCCGCAAATAGCTTTCTCGCAAAGTTGCACTTTCGGCGGGCCGTTCAATGCTGAGCACGTCACACAGCGCGGCGATGGCTTCATTAGCGCTATCAAAACGCTCAGTTGGTGCCTTGGCCAGCAGGCGGGCGGCGTAAGGACGGATCTTCTCAGGGACAACGCTCAGGTCCGGTGTGTCGTTCACAATCTGGGAGATCAAACTGGCGATTGCTTTGGCCTGGAACAGTGGGCGATTGGCGTACATCTGGAAGATCATCACGCCCACTGCATAAAGATCAGAAGCCAGTGACGCCGGTTGACCCTGCAGAATCTCGGGTGCCATATAAGCCACTGTCCCGGCGATGTTGCGATCTGACCCATCCAATGAGAGTTCACGCGCGAGCGCCAAGCCGAAGTCAACCACCTTCACCTGATTGTCCGGTGTGACCAGCACGTTCGCAGGTTTGAGATCGCGGTGTACGACACCGCGCCGATGCAGATAAGAGAGGGCTTGCAGCAGTTGGATCACCAAATCCATTTGCAGGGTCAGTGCTTGGTCGAGCCCTGCCTCGACCATTGTGCGCCCATGCTCCACCAATTCCATGGTGAAGTAGGGTTGTTGAAGCGAATCAAAACCATAGTCGAACACAAACACCACGTTCGGATGGCGCAGGCTGGCCAGAGTACGAAACTCATGGGCTAATGCCACCCGGAAGCCCTCGGCACGATCTACCTGGGTGGAGTCTGAAGCATCTTGCTGCTCTTCAGAGACATGCACTTGTTTCAGCGCGACATCTTGCCGATTTAAGCGATCGTAGACGCGAAAGACGGCGCCCATTCCACCATCCCCAATCCGATCGATAATTCGATAGCGATTGTGGATCAGAGAGACGCCGGGAGCGGTTGAACCTGCGCTGTGGGATGTGGAGGATGCCACGGTATCTGGTCTTCAACTATCTTGGACTAAGGCCCTGCAAGGTCGGAGGATCCTGCTACCCAGCCCTGATTTTAGCCTTTCTCCGCGGCGCTGTCGATTGCAGGTGGTCTTCCACGCCTTCGGTCAATCGCAGCGATAGAGTGTTCGTCCACCCGTCACTGGCTCATCGACGAGTACGCACTCTTGCCGGACCCACCCCGTGATCCCTGTGCTGCTGGCAGACCCCGCACCATTCAGTAGGATGTATCGCAGGTCACCCGCATCGACCCGGGCTTGCAGGTCCTCAGCGCCTACAACCGGATCGCGCCCATTAAAGCCGCCCATATACAGGACTGGCTGCCCGGTATCAATGACCCACTGCGAACCATCGTGTGAACTCGGCACCGCCGCTAGATAGAAGACGTCTTGCGTGTTCGCAAGTAAATAGGCCAACAGCGGATCACCCGAATGATTGGACCGCTCGACAGGCCCACGTGGTCCAGCCTTATCTCCGTAGGCACTGGGCAGTGGCACATTTGGGGTGGCTTCCAATGTCGTCATGACCGACCATACAAAAGGGATCATCAACATGCTGCTGACGAGCGTTAAGGCGCTAATGGCTTGGAGCCTACGATCCCGGTTGATCAAGCTGATTGTCATCAAAATTACGCCAACAGCCACCATGCTGCTGCTTAAAGCGGCTAACACCAGGCTGTCAACATAGTCTGCAGCGATCCACGCTTGCAGCACGACGGTGAGCAGGGCGCTAAGGGCCAACATCCCCCATCCGAAGGCAGGCCGCCGCCGGGCGATCGCCCAAAAACGGGTCAGTCCCATCGCCACCAGCGCGGCCAGTGGCGCGCCGATCATCACCAGATAGTAGGCATGATAGAACTCCGCCACACTGAAGAAGACTGCGGCGGTCAACAGCCAGCCTCCCCAAAGGATCAAGCTCTTATGTTGATCTGCGAGCGGCATTTGCAGCGGCGTCGCTAAGGCAACCAGGATAATCGAAGCCAGACCGAAGGGCAGCAGCCAGCCAATCTCATTTGAGAGCGGCGGTACCAGCAGGCGCAGTACCCCCGGCTGCCCAATTTCGCCCGTCGGTCCGCCCGCTACACCGGGGCCATTCCCAGGCGGTGGGGCACCGGGTGGTGGCACACCGGATGGCGGCGCTGGAAACGGATTCGCAGGTGGCGCTTGCCCACCCTGAGCGGGGCCACCCCCTCCAAACAAGCGATTGAGACCATTGTGCCTGTCTCT
>JAADYZ010000069.1 GCA_010092775.1 Chloroflexota bacterium | reverse complement strand
GTCTTCGGCCAGGCCGGAGAGCCAATCGGGTAGGTCGTCATCAGCGGGCGTGGCAGCGGGAGCAGGCGCGTCGTCTTCGGCCTGGCCAGAGAGCCAATCGGGCATGTCGTCATCGGCAGGCGAGGCAGCTGCGGCAGCTTGGGCGGGATCGTCGTCAGCCTCTTCGGTCAGCCAATCAGGTAGATCGGTCGAAAGCGCTGCTGCGGATGGCGCGGGCTTGGCCTCCTCTTCCTCATTGAGCCAATCGGGTAGATCATCTGCGCCACCACTTGCAGAAGGCGGCTCGCTGATCGGCTCATCATCTGCGGCGCTCATCCAATCCGGGGCGTCACCACCAAACACGGCTCCAGCGGCCAAACCGGCTGCACCAACATCACCAGCAGTCGGAGGGGCGTCCTCTGGTTCGCTGGTGCTTGCGGATAACCCACTCATCCACGACCCGAGCTGCACCTCACCCGTTCCCTCCCCAATGGCGGGATCATCGGCCAGCCAGGCGGGCATGCCTTCATCATCAGTGCTTAGGCTAGGGGGGCTGCTGCTCGACGCAGCGGGCTGAGCCGGCCCACGTCGTTCGGGTGCTGCCTCGCTGATCTGCGACAGCCAGCCCGGCACAATCGGTGACCCTGCGGCGCGGCTAGGCCCCGGCTGTGAGATGCTGTCCAGCCAGGCCGGGACGCTAATGGCGACCGAGCCAGTCGGCGGCTCTTCTGTGATCTTGACTAGCCACTTTGGTACATCAATGGGGCTGCCAGCGGCTGATGCAGATGCCGAAGGGGGCGGCGCTGCCGAGCTGGCGGCGGGCTCATTATCGTCGACCAACCAGTCTGGCAGCCGACCGGTACCACGCACCTGATATGGTGGTGAAGGCGAACTGTCGTCAGCATCGCCATCGGCGTCGTCAAACAGCCAATCGGGTAGGTCGTTGTCGTTTGACATAGAAGTCTCTATCCCGCTCCTTGCGGTCGATTAGGTCAGCGGCTCAGGCAGGCGGTCGCCCAACTGCATCAGTCTTTGTAAGGGCGCTCAGAGCCGATAATGACGCGCAGCCCAACGGTGATCGTGCCGAGGGCCACGCCCAGCAAAATGCCGCGCGCGCCGGCTGCAGCCGGGACCGCCACGATCCACTCGCGGACGCCGTTTAGTAGTTCCAGCCCAGCGAAAGGCAGCCAGCCCACCAGGGTGATCAATACCACAGCGACAAATAGAATGGTCCAGGGCGAGCGCTCGCGGCGGGTCATGCGCATCGCGCCCAACACCAGGATCACCATAATCAAGCTGGCGATAGCCGCCTGAGACGCGACGATCACGCCACGAAACAGCAGATTGGTCACGCTGGTCTCAGCATAGAGCTGCTCGGGTCCGCCGCCAAAGACCTCACCTGCGCCCCATAGGAAGGTTAGGATGGCCATACCGGCGGTGACGATGTTGTAGACGCTGCCATCGGCTTGCTCTTGAATGCGGCGGGTGTTCACGAGAATAACGTTGAGCAGACCGACCAATACCGCGAGCCCGGCCAGCACCACGGCCCAGTCTGTTAAGATCAGGCGAGCCGGTGCCAGAGGCACGAAGAGATAGCTTAGCAAGGTGATCAGTCCGACGCCGATGGCGATGGCGGCGGGAACGACGTAGCGCATCTCAACTCCTGTCGCGGATTAGAAGGGCAGCGGCAGATCAAAGGTCCGCAGCAAGGCCCCTAAAATAATCGCACCGATAACCACCCAGCGCAGGATGTCCTGCACCGCGATAGCCGATTGGGCGCTGGCATTGTCTGGTGTGAGGTAGCCAGGGGCAACCAATAGCTCCTCGCCGACCAGGCTGTGGTCAGCCATGGCATAGGCGATGACCTGACCCTCTAGTTGATCACTGCCGATGGCCTGCGGGATGCCATGCCGGTGGCCGGTCTCGGCCATAAGAGCGACTTCCGGGCCAAAACTGCCCATCAGGATGTTGGCCTGAACGTTGTCATCGTGGATGGTCGAACTGACGGCTCCGGCCAGCGCGACGCCGTCGTCCAATGCGGCCAGCCGCACAGCGGCCCGCTCGCGCTCAAACTGCTCTGATCGGTCGCGCCGGTTGTAGGCGCGGCGCATCACGTCGCTGGCCAGGGGTTGGGTGGTCGCCTGCGCCGTCGTAATGATGGGCGCGCGATCGCTGATGGCGGCTGTCTCAACCACGTCATCCATGATGCTCAAGCTGGCCAGTGTGGCAGCCGTATCGTCTTGGTAAAGGGTATTGTTGCCCAGGGAGATATGGACGCGACCACCGCTTTCGACGGCCTGAGCGACCATCGTGTCGAAATTGTCGTATGCACGGATTGGGCGCAGCTTGATCCAGCGCCCTTTGCGCCCACGGTAGCCAAACACCAGCAGCAGAACAATCGTCAGGAGGGCGATGCCGAGGCCAATCAATGACATGTTCATGGGCGATCATCCTTCCGAGTGGGCGCGTGACGCTCTTCTAATAGGTCGGCCAGGGCCATGATGTCGTCACCCCGGTCAAAGAGAGCAAACGCAGGCTGGCTAAACCATAACATCTGGACGGCCAGGGGCGAGAGCGGTTGCAGCGCCTGACCGATCGCGCCGACGACAGCGCCAAGTCCAGCCTCATCCAGGCGAGACTGCCAGCGCGCACCCAAACTCTGCCAATCTGTGCGTTTCTCCATCGCTAACCAGTATAGCACGATGCGCAGACCGGGCCAATTGTCGTATCTTATCAATCAGAGCGCGGGCTTCTTCAATCCACTCTAGATGGTCGCGGGCAGTGAGCAGCAGCGAGCGGTGTTTACTGGCGGTGGCTTCTTGCAAGCGGGTCGATCGGGCGGTAAAGTGCCCGCACTGCTGCCATTCCATCGGACCAACCCCCATGCGTGTCTTGATGCTTGTCCAATCCATAGATGAAGACGACTGGCTGCGTGCCTTTATTGTCGGCTGGGTGCGGGCCATTGCTGCCCGAGTTGATCAAGTTGAGGTAATTACCTTGTGGCACGGGCGCGCCGATTTGCCGGACAATGTCCGTGTGCGATCAATGGGCAAAGAGCAGGGCTTCAATCGTTGGCAAGAGCTGCGCACCTTCTATCGCGCCCTAAGCGCTGTGATCGACGAGGTTGACATTCTATTTTGCCACATGACGCCGCGTTATTCCTGGTTAGCGGCCCCACTGGCCCGCTGGCGGCACAAACCGCAGGTCTTATGGTACACCCACAAACACGTCGATTGGGAGCTGCGCCTCGCCCATGCGCTGGTTGATCGTGTGGTGACTGCCACCCCAGAGAGCTTCCGTTTGCCCAGCGGCAAGGTCCGTGTGATCGGGCATGGAATCGATCTGTCACGCTTTCAGCCAGACTCGCTCAACCCTGCTGCCGCACCGGCTGCGCCGGTCATTGTCGCCGTGGGGCGGCTGGCACCGATCAAGAACCTGGACGCGCTGATCCGAGCGGTTCCCCATCTGCTGAAGCGGCCCGGCCTGGAAGGTCTGCGCGTCGAGATTGTTGGGGCACCAGCCGCGGAGGGCGGCATGCTCTATCAGTCGCGCCTGGCCGACTTGATCGATGACCTGGACATTGCGGAACAGGTGCGGCTCCCTGGCCCGCTGCCCTTCGATGACATGCCCGATCTCTATCGCCGCGCTGATCTCAGTGTGAATCTGTGCCCAACCGGTGGGGCGGACAAAGCCGTTCTGGAGAGTATGGCCAGTGGCCTTCCGGTCGTCGTGCATAACCAGACCTTCCTCCCACTGCTGCGCGATCACGAAGACCTGCTGTGGGTGCCTCAGCTCGATCCTGAAATGATCGCAGATCACATCGCCTCGGCGCTTGCCCTGCCTGACGATCAACGACGAGCCATCACGCGTGACCTGCGCCAGCGCGTCGAGGCCGACTTTGGCCTGGACAGCTTGGCCGACCGACTGGTGGCCGAGTTCGAAGCAATGCTCTGAGCAGCACTCTATGGACATTCTCTTCATCGCCAACGCCCGCATCCCCAGTGAGAAGGCACACGCCTTCCAGATCGTCCAGATGTGTGAGGCTTTTGCCGCACATGGCGCGGCGGTCACCCTGCTCTATCCGGCCCGACGCACCAAGCCCGACATCACAGACATCTGGGGCCACTAT
>JAADYZ010000482.1 GCA_010092775.1 Chloroflexota bacterium | reverse complement strand
TTGCAGCGGCTCAGCCTGTCTGACTGAATCGGCGATGCTGAGCGACACGACATAACGACCTGGAGGAAGATCAGGCGGGATGCGTAGAATGGTTTGATCCTGATGATAAGCGGGAGCCAGCCAGGTTGATGCCTCTAGCGAGGTGTCATGCGAATAGACCATATCGCCTTCGGCGTCTCGAAGCGACCATTCCAGCACAGGGTCAATACTGAGCGTCTGAATAACATGCCAGGTGATCGTAAGACTGAGCGGTGGGCCTTGTTCCAGCGTCGGGTTGATTTCGACATCATGAATCGCCAGGGATTCATTCACCTGCACCAGATCGGTGGGGGCCCCAGGCAGGCGGATCAAGCTGAAGTCGGCAGTTGGCTGACCGTTCTCGCCCAGCACGCGGATCGGACCGATTGCATCGTACAGCCCAACTCGCAGGAAGAGGCCTTGATCGATCGGCATATCCGCGTTGATTTGCAGATCGACCTGTTGCAGGACCCGTTCACCGGCCTGCCAATTCTGTGCTGCGATCAGCAGTTGGTCCGGCGTGACATCGAGGCGTTGACCAGCCCGGTCCACAAGATGCACAAAGGTAGTCAATGACGCGGGTGCCTGTTCGACTTCCCATATCAGCGTGAGCGGCCAAGGCTGTCCGGCATTGGGGCGCTGAGACAGGGTAATCGGGGCCAGTCCAATGAGGCGACTGCCATCTTCGAAGCGGATTGGGGAGACGTTCTGGTAAACAGGCTGGTAGCTAGATGCAGGCGGCAGGTGGGTCAGGACGAAGTGTTCGCGAAAGTTGTCCGCACCTGCTAGCAAATGGCGTTGGTCAGGATAATCGTCCCAGGCCAGTAGAAGGGCCCCCGGTGTGGGCAGTGGCAGTCCTTGATTGCTGAAGACGACGCGCACATCCCGATCGTAGGTTAGGTCCATATGTTGCTTGAGGGCCTGCCACTGTCGATGACGCTCTTCCTCAGTGAAGATCAAGAGTGGTTGGTTGGCTTCCTCCGCCTGGGTCGAGGCACTACGCACCGCTTCGATTTGCTCGGCCATTGTCGGACGGCCCAAACTGTAATCGGCTAACAGGGCGCGCCGCCCATAGAAACCCACCACGACTGCAAGCAACAGCACGGGCAGAACGATCAGCCGCCGGTCGATGCGTGGCAGTTCGACCAGGACAAAGGCTTGGACCAAAAAGGCGACGGGAAAGGCGGGGCGTAGATGATAGTCGCGATAAGGCAGGTTGATCAGCAAGGCCATTAGGGGAATGAACAGGAAGGCGGCGCTCAGTGCCAAACCAGCCACCCGCTCGGACTGTGCAAGATTAGACAGCAAAAATGCTCGCGCAATCAACCACAGCAAGCCGATCACTGTGAGGACAGGCAGGATAGGCTGCACCCAGTTGGCCGTGAATCCGCCAAGGGAGGTGTAGGCTGTTGACAACGCGTACATCAAGCCACGGTTAGGTAAGAAGCTCAGGCCGTCACCGCTGCCACTGAGTAAACTGATCAACCAGGGCAGCAGCACCAGTAGCGCTAGACCGTTGCTGACCAGTGCGTCGGCGACCAGCGATCGCCATCGCGAGCGGTCTTGGAACAGCCGATAAAGCCACAGCCCGACCGATAGTGGCGCCAACAAGACGGCCATCGGATGGCACTGCATGGCGAATCCGAGAAAGACTACATGCAGCCAGCGCGCCCCACGCCGATTCTCAACGTAGCCCAGCAGTCCGCTGTAGATGTAAGCCAACGCGAACGGAGCGGCCAAATTAGGATTCCAGATGCTGCGGCTAGCCACGAGGGCCTCAGGGTGGATTGCGGCTAAGGCGGCTGCGATCAGGCCGACCTCATGACTGAGATAGCGTCGGCCAAGTGCATACAGCAGCCCGATGCCGAGCACATTGAACAGACCAGTAAAGGCCGCCGCAATGCGTGGATCGGGCGTGATGGCGAAAGGCAGCGCATAGAGGTAGATGCTGAAAGGCGAATGGGATCGACCGACAGACATGGGCGGTCCATCAAGATGAAAACGCCCATACTGGCCAATTTCCATCGCCAACAGGCTGTGAGTGCCAGCGTCGGTCGAATAGAATTCCTGCCCCAGGCGATCCAGACGCGTGAAAGTCGCCAGAAGCAGGACCGCAACAACCAGCATCCACTGGCCAAAACGCGAGGTTGATGACATGCGCTCGATACTACTCGATTGGGATGGGAATCACAATTGAGAGAGTTGGGGGAATTGATAGGTTGTGAGACTCAGAAGGTGCTTCACAGTGCAGGCTGTTCAGCCTATAATGAGCAAACAGGCTGGTCTCACCTCTGGTCCATTTGGCGGTGGAAGGGATGAGCCAGCCTGAGTTCCACTCAACACGCGGTCAAGTAGATGAAAAGCTGAGTTTACTGGGCAGCGGCGCGAGCTTCTTCAAGCCAGCCGTCAACCAGCGCACGATTGTCTTCGATCCAAGTAGCAGCGTGGCGCTCAATGTCCGATGGGGAATCTTCGCCCTGGCTGAGCAACACGTTCTGTTCAGCGATGTCGGCGAGCGGAATTTCAACCAGTTCGAACAAGGTGGCAGCAGCCGGGTTGTTGTTCAGGAACTCTGTGCTGGCAACCACGCGGATGTCATTCGGGGCGAAGCCCATGTCGCAGGGGTCTTCCTGGCAGTTCGGGATCGCCACAGCTTCGACAGCGGGATCATCCGGTACACCCAGCCACACAACGTCATCACCGAGGCTCAACTCAGAGACGGTCCAGTTGGGCGTCCAGGTGTAGAACAGAACCGGCTCACCGCGCTCATAACGACCGATGGTGTCGGCCATCAACGCAGAGTATTCACCCTGAACATGCTCAACGGTGTCACCCAGTTCGAACATCTCCAGGTGGCTGTTGATGATGGCTTCGCAGCCCCAACCCGCGTTACAGCCGATCAGGTCAGCTTGACCATTGCCATCAATGTCGATGATCGAGGCGATTTCAGGGTCAGCCAGGTCACCCAGATTGGTGATGCCATTCGCTTCTGCAGTGGCAGCGTCGATCAGGTAGCCCTGAAGCGCTCCAGCCTGAACCTGGAAGCCAACTGCTTGAACAGCGTCCCCGGTCTCTTCAAGAAAAGGATCATGATTTGGGAACCAACCATTGGCCCAGAAATCGACATCACCTTCAGCGGCGCCAGTGTAGAACACCGGGTTGTCGAGTGTCTCAGGACCCTGGACGGTGTAACCCAACTCTTCCATCATCTGCTTGAAGACCGCGGCCTGGAACCAACCGGTATCCCAGGTGGCCTGGCCCATCACAACCTCAACACCTTCGCCAGGTTGTCCGGCTTCTTCCGCTCCGGCATCGGACTCGGCGGCCTCTTCGCCCTCGTCAGCGGGGGCAGCGGCCTCTTGGGCGGGTGCGCAGGCCGCCATCAAGGCGACGACCATCAGCGCTAGCATAAGACCCATTGTGTACTTCTTAAACAAAATTCTCCTCCTAATGCATTGAACTCACAAAAACATACTTACTACATGCTTTCAAGCACCGGGCTGGTCTGGCCTTGTCCCATTGGTATAGGCATCGGCTAGCCAGCCCGTATTAAACTCAACGATAAACGTTAAGCGAAAGCCAAATCAGGGTTATTGGGCAGCGGCGCGGGCTTCTTCGAGCCAGCCGTCTACCAGTTGCCGGTTGTTCTCGATCCACTCGGATGCGTGGCGGGCGATATCTGACGGAGAGTCTTCACCGGCAGACAGCAAGGCATTCTGTGCAGCAATGTCAGCGAGTGGAATTTCGACGATTTCGAATAAAGTCGCGGCCGCCGGATTCTCAGCGAGGATGTCGGCGTTGGCAACCACGCGGATGTCATTCGGGGCGAAGCCCATATCGCAGGGGTCTTCCTGGCAGTTTGGAATGGCCGCAGCTTCTACTTCGGGGTCATCTGGCACACCAATCCATACGATGTCCTCACCCAGCGCCAAGTCAGACACGGTCCAGTTGGGCGTCCAGGTGTAGAACAGAACCGGCTCACCGCGCTCATAACGACCAATGGTATCGGCCATCAGGGGAGAGTACTCGCCTTGAATGTGCTCAACGGTGTCACCCAGCTCGAAGATTTCGATGTGACGGTTGATGACAGCTTCGCAGCCCCAACCCGCGTTGCAGCCAATCAGGTCGGCCTTGCCATTGCCATCAATGTCGAAGATCGCGGCGATCTCGGGGTCAGCCAGGTCACCCAGGTTGGTGATGTTGTTGGCGTCTGCGGTGGCTTTGTCAATCAGATAGCCCTGAAGCGCTCCAGATGCGACCTGAAAACCAACGGGCTGGACCTTCTCGCCAGCTTCAGCGACGAAATCGTCATGAAGTGGGAACCAACCATTCGCCCAGAAATCGACGTCACCTTCAGCAACACCGGTGTAGAAAACAGGATTGTCAAGTGTTTCAGGTCCCTGGATTGAGTAGCCAAGCTCTTCAAGCATTTGCTTGTAGACTTCGGCCTGGAACCAACCGGTGTCCCAAGTCGCTTGACCCATTACCAATTCGACGCCTTCACCAGGCATTTCGGAGGCACCAGCGGCTTCTTCGCCACCATCACCGCCGCTGCCAGCATCGGATGTCGGTGCACAGGCGGCCAACAGAACGGCCAGCATCAGTGCGAGTACCAATAAAAGTGTACGTTTGTTCAACAAAATTCTCCTCCTATAGGAAAGCGTGCACACTCTACAGAACAACGGTCTTGTGCTGTTTGGATGCGTGCAGGCTGCTACGCTCCAACTGCCTGTTCAGTACGCTCAGCGAGCGACTGTGACAAGCGATCTAGCACAATGGCTAACAGTAGAACGACCAGTCCGGCCTCTACTGCTCGACCCACATCAACGCGACCGACGGAACGCAGGATTTCCTGACCAATTCCGCCTGCTGCGATCAGTGCCGCAATCACAACCATCGAGAGCGACAGCATCAAGGTTTGGTTCAAACCGGCCATGATGGTCGGAAGAGCCAACGGGAGCTGCACCTTGAACAGGGTTTGCCGCTGGCTGGAACCAAAGGCTTTGGCGGCTTCGACGGTTTGTTCGGGCACCTGCCTGATCCCCAGGTTCGTCAAACGAACAATGGGAGGTAAGGCAAAGATAATCGTGACGATCGTGCCAGGCACCTTGAAGGGGCCCAGGAGAATTACGGTCGGCACGAGATAAACAAAGGGATGAATGGTCTGCATGGCGTCAAGGATCGGCCTTAAAATCACATTGACACGCTCATCCAGGGCGGCCCATATGCCCAGAGGAACCCCAACGATGACCGAGAAGACCACCGCTGTGATGATCATCCCTAGGGTTGTCATGGTGAGTTCCCAGTATTCGGGCTCAAGGAAGCGGATAAGCAGCATGCTAACACCACTGAGGGCTGCGATCTTCCAATCGGTTCGCCACAGTGCAAAACCAACAATGGCGAGCAAAACCACCCACCAGGGCAGCCAGATCAAAAAATCTTCGAGACCATTCAGGAACTGATCAATTGGCCATTTGATGATGTCAAACAGCCAAGACATTTCTGTATTGAGGAAATCGACGATGATTTCAAACAACTCGCCGATTGGCAAGTCGAAACTTGTGAACCAGGTGATGATGTTGCCTTCCATCGGTTTAGTTGCCTCCCAGGCACTAATCTGAAGCGGCTTGTGCGGCTTGCGCCTCGTGTAGGTTGTCCGCTACTTCACGGATGACGTCGGTTGACGGCGTATCCATCGCAGGGGTGCCTGCGAGTGCGCCCAGAACAGCCACACGCGGGATAATGCCAATCAGGCGTTCTTCTTCGTCTACAACCGCGATCGGCCAGCTATTGCGTGCTGCCATTGGCAGCAGCTCTTCCATGTAAGCCTCAGTCGTCGTTATATCGATTCCGGTATTGAGCAAGGGGAGAATGTCGCGACTCCCTTCACGGACCGCATCGATCGCATCTTGCATGGTCAACATGCCTTGAAGATGCTGCTTTTCATCAACGACAAAGACGCTGGCAAGTCCCTGCTCCTCCATGAACTTCAGGGCAACACGTGGACCACCGCGATCAATGCGTAGGGCGCGCGGCTTCTTCATGATGGTGCCCGCTGTCAAAACTCGGACGCGGTTGACATCGCGGGTGAAGTCCGCTACATAGTCATCCGCTGGGCTGGTCAGGATGTCTTCCGGGGTGCCGATCTGGACGACTTTGCCATCCTTCAAAATGGCGATCCGGTCACCTAGGCGCAGCGCTTCATCAAGGTCGTGTGTGATGAAGACAATGGTTTTGTTCAGGCGGCTTTGCAGATCCACCAACTCGTCCTGCATTTCACGCCGAATTAGCGGGTCTAGTGCGCTGAAGGGTTCGTCCATCAGCAGGATTTCAGGGTCTGTGCACAACGCACGCGCAATCCCCACGCGCTGCTGCATACCACCGCTGAGTTCACCAGGGTGGCTGTGTGCCCATTCCTTGAGCCCCACGATGTTGAGCCATTCCATCGCTTTTTCATGGCGGGTCTCTTTATCGACCCCCTGGACTTCCAGGCCATAAGCGGTGTTCACGAGCACCGACCGATGGGGGAAAAGGGCGAAGCGTTGGAAAACCATGCTCATGGTACGCTGACGGAACTCGCGTAGTTTCTCGCGATTGAAGGTCAAAACGTTCTGATCGCGATAGAGAATCTCGCCTTTGGTCGGCTCGATCAAACGATTGAGGCAGCGGATCATGGTCGATTTGCCACTGCCCGACAAGCCCATGATGACAAAGGTCTCGCCCTCTGCAACCTCTAGCGAGACGTTTTGCAGCGCAATGGCGTGCTTGGTTGTGGCCATAATCTCATTCTTAGACTGGCCGTTTTCTAGCATGGTTAGGGCTTCACGCGGACGTGGGCCGAAAACCTTGTATAAGTTGCGTACTTCCAGAATAGACAAAATGCGCTCTCCCCTCGATTCAGCACTGTCGCGAAACAAATTTAGGCAAAGGTCTCCATGATCCTGTCAGGAGACTGCCGCGGCTTGTGTAAACTCTCTCGATACGAGAGATGCGTAGGCGATCTACGAACTGGTCGTTGCGGAGCTAGTGAGGGTAGCTGGCTAACAACTGGGCAGTTGATTGAGACTTGCGCAAGCGAGTTAAACGGATGGTGACGATGCGTGGGGTGGAGAAAGTGTTCTTAGCTTTCATGGCTATCGCTTTACTTCACCTTGTCTACCACATGTGTGCAATACTTACTCTGCTCTAAGTCTTCAGGATTTCAATATCTGGGAAAAATCTTTTTACCTTTTAAGTATAACGAGACGACTTCATTTTCCCAATAGATGATTAGTGTTGTTAACACAATCTTAGGATAGTTTCGTGGAATATTCACCCTTATGCAGAGCAAAATGGGCCAAGTTCACTAGATATAATAGGCTATTGTCTACTACTATGCAGCCGCTCGTTAAGCAACATAGCGTAGTAATTGATACTTGAAATGAGGCCGAACATCCTGATAATAGCCGACAAGGTGTTGTATGTTGAGGGTTTGAGCGAACCCTGCTCGTATTGAGTTGGACGATCAAGCTGCTGTAATAAACACGACGTCGCTGTTCTCTCGCCGTGGAGAGGCAAAGCGACTCATGAAAGCATTCGCGTTTTTGTCGTAGCTAGCTTACAATGCCACCTGGGCTGGTCCAACCTTATCACACCCCGCATGACTGAAGGAGTGACACCTATGGCGTCTATGGTAGAGTGGCATCACTTGCCTGCGTCGGAAGTTTTAAAAGAGTTGCGTTTATCGGATGTAGACGGTGGTTTAACGGAAGAAGAAGCCAGCAAACGGATTGAGCAATACGGTTACAATCAGCTTAAAGAGCAGCCTCGCCCCACTCTTCTAGAAAGACTTCTCAACCAACTTAAGGACCTTGTCGTGATCTTGCTGATTGTCGCGAGTGCCCTCTCCGCCATCTTGGGGGAGTGGGTTGAAGCCATCGCGATAATCTTGATTGTGATTTTGAATGCCGCCCTAGGCATCATTCAGGAAGGCCGCGCCGAAGAAGCATTAGCTGCCCTTAAGAAACTGGCGGCCCCAGACGCACGCGTCAAACGTGGCGGCAGAATCGAGACGATCCCTGCACGTGAGGTTGTGCCAGGCGATGTGGTTTTGTTAGAGGCGGGTGGACAGGTACCTGCCGATATGCGCCTCTTAGAGGGCTTCAACCTGCAAATCGAAGAGGCTTCGCTTACCGGCGAATCAGTCCCGGTGCATAAGAATGTGAAGGTCGAGCTTGAAAGGGACGCGTCCCTTGGCGATCGTAAGAACATGGCCTATAAGAGTACCGCAGTGACCTACGGACGCGGTGTTGGCGTCGCCGTGGCGACTGGCATGCAGACTGAGATCGGAAAAATCGCCGAGCTGATTCAATCGGTTGAGGACGAGCAAACCCCGCTCCAACGCCGCTTGGATGACGTAGGCCGCTTCCTGGTTTACGCTGCCCTGATCATTTGTAGCTTGGTCTTCCTCGCCTCGTTTGGCCGTGCAGCACTGGACCTGGCACAAGAACTAGAATTGTCGTCGATCAGCGCTTTTATAGAAGCGGTTACCGACAACATCGCCGGTGTAGAGTTACGTGCAGACTTAACCGATGCGGGCGTCGAAGCCTTCTTGGTGGCAGTTGCTCTGGCTGTCGCTGCGGTGCCCGAAGGCCTACCGGCCGTAGTAACAGTCAACTTGGCCCTGGGCATGCGCGAGATGGTTAAACGCAACGCCTTGATTCGCAATCTGCCAGCTGTCGAAACGCTGGGCAGTGCCTCAGCGATCTGTTCGGACAAAACTGGAACGCTCACCCAAAATGAGATGACCACCATCCGACTGTATGTACCCGGTCGAACGGTTGAAGTTAGCGGGCGCGGGTATGCGCCAATCGGTGAGTTTTCGGATGAACTGAAGACCTTTGATCCGACGCATGACGAGATGGTCAACGAACTGCTGCGCGGTGGAGCGCTTTCCAGCGACGCGACCATCGACAAGCTCGAAGAGGACGGTCGCAGCTCGTATCGGATTATTGGAGATCCAACTGAAGGTGCGTTGGTGGTCGCCGCTGCAAAGGCAGGCTTGCACAAAGCGGGTTTGGAAAAAAGCTGGCCGCGCATCAACGAACTACCCTTCGACTCATCGCGCAAGCGAATGTCCACGCTGCACAAGCCGCAGGACAGCGAGGGCTTTGTGCTCTATCTGAAGGGTGCGCCTGACCTCGTCTTGGACTCCTGCACCCACTATGTTGAGGACGCTGCAGTGAAGCCGATGAGCGAGGAGGAGCGCGAGCGCTTCAAGGAGGCTAACACGCGCATGGCTGAACAAGCCCTCCGTGTGCTGGCGGTTGCCCGACGTAACTACGAGCAAGCGCCCGACGCCTTGAGCCATGAGAAAGATGAGGTGGATCTGACCTTCATTGGTTTGTTTGGCATCATCGATCCGGCTCGCCCTGAGGTCGCCCCGTCAATCGAACGGGCACGCCAGGCTGGGATCAAAACGGTGATGGTCACCGGAGACTACGCCGCGACCGCCCGCGCCATCGCCCAGGAAATCGGCTTGATGAAAGACAAGGACGGACGGGTGGTGACTGGCAAGGAACTTGACTCCATTTCGGATCAAGAGCTGGCCCGCGCTATCGATGAGGTAGATGTGTTTGCCCGCGTCTCGCCGGAGCACAAAGTGCGCATTGTGGATGCTTTCCGCAAGCGCGACTTTGTGGTCGCCATGACCGGTGATGGCGTGAACGACGCGCCCGCTCTCAAGCGCGCTAGCATCGGCGTTGCGATGGGGATCACTGGTACCGACGTTAGCAAGGAAACCGCTGATGTCGTGTTGACCGACGATAACTACGTCAGCATCGTCAATGCAGTGGAGCAAGGACGCATCATCTACGACAATATCCGCAAGTTTGTCGCCTTCTTGCTGACCTGCAATCTGGCGGAGATCATGGTGATCTTCCTGGCAACGATCTTCGGCGCACCCAGCCCCTTAACCGCCATCCAATTGTTATGGCTCAACTTGTTGACGGATGGTGCACCAGCGCTTGCCTTGGGCGTTGAGAAGGGCGACCCAGACGTAATGAGCCGTGATCCCCGTCCGCAGAACCAACCGATCATCGATGAGGTGATGCGCATCAATCTGATTGTTCAGACGATCTTCAAGACGGCTGTCACCTTAATTGGTTTCTTCTCCATTTACAATCCAAGCCTGACGGGCGCTGCCGCTGAGGCCAATCTAATGGAAGCGCGCTCGGTCGCCTTTACCATCCTGGCTTTCTCGGAACTCCTGCGTGCTTACTCGTCACGCTCCGAGTACTACTCCATGTTCAAGATTGGCGTGTTCAGCAACAAGTGGATGCAATACGCTGTTTCGGTTTCGGTGGTGCTGCTTTTGGTCGTGATCTATGTTCCCTTCCTCAACCCCATTTTTGATACCACCCCCCTTAACCTGCGCGATTGGGCGGAGATTATCCCCTTGATGATCGTTCCGACCATCGCGGGTGAGGTAACCAAGTTGTTCATCAATCCGCCACAGACAAAGTCACAACCCGCAACTGCACCGGTTGCTGGCGATTAGCTTCTTCTTTGGCAACGCTAACCGGAGCACTTGCTAGAGTGCTCCGGTGGTGCGGGGCGGCCTCTATTGCCGCTTTCTGACCTTCGCGTTACTCTAGTGTTACCTCGTGTATTGTTCACCAACCTGCTGGAGGCGACTATGGTTGGCAATCGTCTTCCCGTCATTATTCTGGGCGCAGGTGGGTACGCTGAAGTTCTGGTCGAAATCCTAAAGCCGCGCGCCGACGTTGAGCCTATTGGCTTCACGGATAAGGCCTACGGGCTGAGCGAGCGCAGCGCCGAAGATGCTGTGACCCTGCCTGTCTTAGGCAACGATGATGACCTCGCCGAGCTGGCTGAGGAATACCTTGGCCTGCATGCCGTCTTGGCCCTGGGGCCTCAACTGATGGATATTCGCAGTCGTCTGATTGAACGCCTGGTGCGGCTAGATTTGCCTGCGTTGTCGGTGGTGCATCCCTCGGCGTTTGTCTCGACACAAAGCGTCTTGAGCGCTGGAACGGTTGTGCGCGAAGGCGGGTTGCTCTCCGTCGGGGTGCAGACCGGTGCGCACTGCGTGATCAATGTGGCCGCCAGCCTTGATCATCACGCTGTGCTGGAGCAGAATGTCTTCGTGGGACATGGTGCTCGGATTGCCAGTTATGCCCACATTGAGCGAGATGTCATTATCGAGATGGGTGCCAAGGTCAACAGCCGGGTTCGTGTTGGGCACGGTGCCAGGATCACGGCGGGCAGTTTCGTCAATACCGATGTGCCGGAGTATGCGGTCGTGAGTGGGATTCCCGCCCGCATCATTCGTTATGCTGAAGATTAGGTTACTTGGCGCTCTGTTGCTGCTCATTGCGACGGCAGCTTGTGCTTCCGGAGGTGGCTTGTCAGAAGCGGTCCTACGAGTTACACCGACTGCCGAGTCGATCCTTCCCACAGAAACTCTCAGCCCAAGCCCGACGATAACTGCCTCAATGACGCCCACAGCAACCGCGACATTAACGCGTACCCCCACCGCGACCGCCACTCCCATTGGTTGTCTGCGTCCACCAGATGACTATGCACGGGTCATCGTAAACGGCGAATTCACACTCAATCGACGGACCCTCACTATGTTGGAGCACGCCCAAAGCCTGTATAGTGGTGAGCACGACTTTGTTCTGGCGATTACACAAGGCTCGTACAATCTGGGGGTGTCGGCAAGTTTTGGGACGCATGATGGCGGCGGCGCGGTTGATTTATCAGTGCGGGCCCGTGATACCTGGGCCGTTCTACCAGATGCGGAGATGAACGCCATCATTGATGCGCTGCGCCGGGCGGGTTTCGCGGCCTGGGGGCGTGAGACGGGCGAGCTGTACGACAACTCGCCGATCCATATTCATGCGATTGCGGTGGGGGATGCCGAACTATCGGACGCTGCCCGCCGACAGATAGACGGGCGCGAAGGTTATTTCCTGGGCTACAACGGTTTGCCCCTGTCCGAACCAGCAGCAGATCGCTATGGAGGGCCGATTGTCTGCAGCTTGTTGAGTGCGATGGGATTTGGAGATCTGGGTGTTGAACTCCCCTGGCATCTAGACGATTAGACGCCGCTCTATCCCAACGAGGATAGTCAATAGGCCCATCCCAGGGATCGTGAGATTGAGGAC
>JAADYZ010000068.1 GCA_010092775.1 Chloroflexota bacterium | reverse complement strand
TGGTCGTAATTACACTGAGCGGTGTCTGGAGTTTCATCTGGATTAGCGGAGGCTGGGCGGTTGAGATCCATCGGATTGCAGCCTGGGTCTTGCTGGCGCTGATCCCCTGGAAGATAGGAATCTCATGGCGATCACTGAAGCGCGGCCTGGGCAAGCGGGCGGATCGCAATATCGTGATTGTGGTCTCGCTGGTGTTGGCAGCGCTGACCTTTGTGATCATTCTGTTGGGCTTACTCTGGACCTGGCAGATTGGGCCACAGACCTTCCGAGGTCCTCGCTTGTTGTGGTGGCACTGGATTCTCGGCTTCGTGATGATTGTGCCCTTAGCGATCCATGTGTGGCGGCGCTGGCCCAAGCCCAAGCAAGAAGACTTCACCACGCGGCGTTCGGCCCTGCGTATGATCGGTTTGCTGGTAGCGGGGATCGTCGGTTGGCGGGTGGCCGAAACGCTAGCAGAGGCGCGCAACCCTGAGGAGACGCCGCGCCTCATCACTGGGTCGCGCTTGGCAGGGGAGTTCAGTGGCAACGATTTCCCGATCACGAGCGAGCCCAAACCCAGCATCGACCTGGATACCTGGCGGCTGCTGATTGCTGGTGCGGTAGCGCGACCGTTCGAGTTAAGTCAGGCAGGTCTCGCACGCTATCCTTATCACGAATATGAGGCCAAGCTCGACTGCACCAATGGCTGGTGGACCATCCAACGCTGGGGTGGTGTGCCGCTCGAATTGCTGCTGAATGAAGCCCAGATGAACGCGAACGTTATCGCAATCCGGATGACTTCGGTGACGGGCTACTCGCAGGTGTTCTCCCTGAAAGAGGCCGGGCAAATCCTGGTGAGCACGCATGTTGGCGATGAGCCACTGAGCGAATGGCATGGCTTCCCGGCGCGGGCGGTGGTGCCCTCGCGGCGCGGCTGGTTCTGGGTCAAGTGGCTGTCGGAGATCAAAGCAATGGATTCATGGGATGAGATTCTGGTGCATCCCTTTACCATCCGTTAGGTGAGTGGTCAGAGTTTGAGGGTGAAGGCATCAAGCAGCGTCTGCAAGACGTGAGTGGATTCCTCCAGTAGGGGCAGGTCACCCAGTTGCGATTGAGCGGCGCGAAAGCGCCGTTTCGATTCGACCAGAAAGTAGAGGGCGGCCCCGCTGTCCAGGATGGCTTGGCGGGCCCGGTCTTCGGCGGCGTTGTCGTAGCGCGCTTGAGTGAGATCGGACTCCAGGGCGCTCCGTTGCTCATCAGGTAGGACGCTCAAGGCGTAGATCATCGGTAGGGTCAGGCGCTCGCTGCGGGCGATATCGCTGCGTTTACCCCTGGTCGGATACAGGTCGCCCATTTCATTGCTGATCTGCAAGAGCATACCAAGGTGCATACCAAAGGCCTCTGCCTGGGCCAACAAGCGCCGATCGGCATGATCAGCACGCAGACCACACCAGCATCCGACGGCAAAGAACGCCCCTGAACGCGCCTGGGCCAGTGTCCAGGCTTCCCCCAGGCTGCCCGGTCGCTCAATGATCGATTGATGATGGGCGGCGCTCATGGTCACGACTACCTCGCTCAGTCGATCTTGAATCGCGATGTTGGCGGGCGTCGGGTCAAGGGTGTTCAGTAGTTGAAAGGCTCCGATCAGGAAGCCGACGGCCAGGTTGGCTTTGATCCCCGTGCCGATGGCGGAGTCAGGCTGATGCTCGTCAATGACCTTATCAACCATATAGGCTGCCATGTAGAGCATTTCCCAGGCGGTGACCACAATCTGATTGGCTTCACCATCGGGCTGTTGCATGAAATACATCGGAAGGCGCGCGATCTGCCCGCGCGGTTGATCCGCATCCGGTCGTGGAGAGAGGACGCCCAGGATGGAATCGCGGTAGGATGATGGTACGCCTAGCTGCTGCCAGATGCGCTGCAACTGGGACCGGCCTATGGCCAGCAGATCGCTCAAGACTTGCCCCCACATCAAGATGGTAAACGACGCCTCTTGAATGTAGAACGCAGCTTGCCGCCCAGCCTGAAGCTCGAAGCTTAATCGACATTAGGTTGGTTGGGCTATTTCTGTAAGACTAACAGGAATCTGTAGGCCGGTCAGTCTGCTGACTAGGAGCCGGGTGTACCAGGAATATCGTTCTGAAAGCGAAAGATATAGTAGGGGGCAACCTGAGCGTGTTCTTCAGGCGGGATGGTCGCAAAGGTATCGGTCAGATAGAGGGGTATGGCACTGTCGGTGAAGTAGACCATATTGTCCGGTCCAAAGCTGATGCCATCCGCCCAGACCACCCGGTCGTCTTTGACAAGGGTGGTTAGGACGCCATCGGGTGACATGCGCGCAATCCCGCCGTTTTCGACATCGGTGATGTAAACGTTCCCTTCTTGATCCATGCTGAAGCCATCACTCATGGGCTTTTGGCCGACGGCCTCAATGCGGGCAGCGAGTTCATCGTCGGTCAGGCTGGCATCGAGTAGATCGGTGGTGCGCACCCGGTAGAGGGTATCGTGGCTGATGGAGCCATAGTAGAGCCACGCATCGTCATCAGTAAGGGCGATGCCGTCAACGCCAATCCGCCAATCGATCAGCCCCCACAACAAGGTGACCCCCGCGCCATCGGGGCCGGTAATGCGCCAATTCTGCGTACCGACACTCTCGTGCCCGGCCAGGACCGTCCGCGTCTCACCGGTTTGGGTATCGTGGATGATCAGATTGGCGGGCACAAAGTCGAACAAACCGGTGCTCGCAGCGATCACATAGCGTCCGTCGGCAGTGATCTGCACATCCTGCGCCAGGTCAGCATCGTCCGTCTGGAAGGTGTGGTCGTAAATTAGCTCGTCGCTCTCCAGATCAAAAGCGAAGAGGCGAGTATTCCGATCATTGTCGAGCGTTGCCGGGTCGATAATCCACAGGCGATTTTGCGAGTCGATGAGCATACCCAGGGTCGTCTGAAAATTCTCCTGGAAATCTGCACTAGGGTAGGGGACAGCTGCACCGTCAATCCACTCGAATACGGTATGGCCGTTCTCATCGCCGCTTGAGCCCAGCGAATGGTAGTTAAAGAAAATCCGTTCGTCGGCAGATACGGCTATATTGGCGGGAGGGAGCGGCAACTCAGCCACAACTTCGAGCGCATCATCGCCAAAGAGTGGTTCGGTGCTGACATCTGGATAGGGCAGGCCGCTGCCGCGCGTCACTTTGATATAGGTTATGCCAGCCCCAACAAGGAGGATCAGCAGGGCGAGAATCCCACCAACCAGACGCAGGATGGTTTGTGTTGTCTGCTTGCTCATGCCGTACTCGATTCGATCAATAAGCCTCAAAGGTGACGTGGATACAGCCTGATGTATAACTGCCGCCCTTCGAGAATGCAAGCGACAGCACCCAATCACTTGGCGTGAGATGGCTTTGATCCACCAGGAAGCTGGCCACACAAAACGCAATCCTGATTTTGTGATCACAGGTTGCACTTTCTAAAGGGAGGATGAAACCATCGAGACGGTCTCGTTGAACAGAGTTGAAGAAGGGCCAGAATAAGAAAACGAGCTTTGTACGTGCACAAATCTCGTTTTGGTGATGTCGTATGTTGTTTTTAGTAGTGCCCCCTAGGGGACTCGAACCCCTGTTTTGGCCTTGAGAGGGCCACGTCCTGGGCCGCTAGACGAAGGGGGCAGCGACAGGACTTCTATTGTAGCGTTCTGCTTGGCCTGCGTCAATATTGAAAGCGGCACCAGAATCGCAGAGAGCCGGGTACGCCGCTCCCGGCTCTCCGTAATAAAAGGAGGAGAAGAAGAGATATTCGCCCTTCAATGACTCTATCATACAACCGTCTGATTCTCGGGTCATTTCGGGGTGACTACGCTTGCCCTACGGGTGGCCTACGAGTAAATCAGACGATGATTTTGCCAAAGGTCAGCCGGCTTTCCGGACGGCCCGTTGGGTCTGGCGGTTGGCCACCACGACATAGTTCCGCAGCAGGGCGGCGATTACACCGGGAACCCACCCTGCCAGGGTCAGCAGGAAGACCAACAGGATGGTGCCACAGCCGCGATCGAGCATGGCCAGCCTGAGGTGAGCAACTGATCACATTGAAGACAGCTCCCTGCCTAGCTGGCCGTTGATCTCTTCAACCGCAATGACCGCCTCTGGTGGGGCAAATCGCGGCATAGCTTATGTGAAGGTAATCAGTAGACGGCGCAGGAAGCGATCGGCTGTGACCCTGAGCTGGTGATCCTGGCCTGGTTCGAGGCGAATCGCGTCATGGAAGGTTTCGGGGTCGTCGTCACCTGAGCTGATGATCACTTTGAGCGCGAGCGAGTCGGAGGGATCGTGCTTGAAAAGGGCCAGTGCAAAGCCACCCTCATCATTGGTGAGGGTGCGGGGGCTGTTTGCGCCCCAACGGATTTGGGAAGCATCGGGGCCTTTTCGTTCGATCATCACCTGGATGGCTGCGCCGATCAGTGGTTCTCCCGGTTTGACCTGTAGGAATCCACGCAGGGTGGTGACGGAGCGGCTAATCTCGCGCAAGTGATCGAGCGCTTGGGGTTGGGTAATGAGTGTGAGAGAGCGTTTAACCCAATCAACTGGCGCATATTCGACCAGCGAGGCGAGTAAGGCGGCTGCCTCGGCCTCATTGTTTGAACCGATAGCCTCCAGAGCAGCACGCTGAATGCTTTCGTCTGAGTCGCGAGCCAGCCGCCCAAGCAAGGTTAGTTTGTCTGGATGGGCGCTGCGCTGAATCACCTCGACCATCATGCGGCGAACGGTCGGCTCATCGCTGTCGAGCTGGGGGAGTAGAATCTCAATGCCGCTCTCGCCTAGGTTCTCCAGTGCGGTCAGGGCTGCCGGGGCATTGCGATAGGCTGGGGGTGGCGGCGGATTGGCGGCGAACTGGAAAAGCGCGTTGACGGCGGTCGGGGTACCAATCGCGGCCAGAGCACGGGCTGCCTCTGCTGCGCTGCGGCTGTCGTCGGCGTACATCTGATTCACATAGTGGCGGGTGGCGCGTT
>JAADYZ010000481.1 GCA_010092775.1 Chloroflexota bacterium | reverse complement strand
GTCCAGCCTGGTCAATGTATTGCAAGCTTATCTCAACGAAAATCAGCAAGACGCAGCTTAACACCTACGGAGGAATATCATGGCCGATTTAGATGCCCTGGTAGACGAACTGAGCAACCTCACCCTGCTGGAGGCCGCTCAACTGAAAGACATGCTGGAAGAGAAGTGGGGCGTCACCGCCGCAGCGGGCGCACCAATGATGATGGGCGCCATGCCTGGCATGATGGCCGGCGCCGGCGGCGATGGCGCTGCTGTTGCCGAGGAAGAGGAAGTAACTGAGTTCGACGTCGTCCTGACCGATGTCGGCCCCAAGAAGATCAACGTCATTAAGGCCGTCCGTGCCCTGACCACCCTGGGCTTGAAGGAAGCCAAGGACCTGGTCGAAGGTGCGCCGAGCACTGTCATGGAAGCCGTCAGCAAGGAAAGCGCGGACGACGCATTGGGCAAGCTGGAAGCCGAAGGCGCCAAGGCCGAGGTTCGTCCCGCCGCTGGCTAAGCCCTCTGACACATCAACTGGAACAGGTCTGGCAGGTCACCCTTGGGGTGGCCTGTCGTCTTTCTGGGCGCGTTCGGCAATGTCCGCTTGCGCCAGCTCCATCAAGAACCAACGATCGGCATCGCTCAAGGCGGCTTTCAAGAGCACATCAGGGCGACGCTGCCAGCTGCGCCGCAGGGATTCTTGGCGGCGCCAGCGCTCCACATTGGCCTGGTGCCCAGACAGCAAGACATCTGGCACCGTCATGCCGCGAAACGCGGGCGGTCGAGTGTAGTGGGGATGCTCCAATAAACCGGTCGCGTGGCTGTCTTTGATGGGGGCATCTGGGTCGCCCAGTACACCCGGCAGCAGTCGCGCCACCGCATCGATGATGACCATCGCGGCCAATTCGCCGCCGGTGAGTACATAGTCACCGATAGAGAGTTCATCGGTCACGACCGTCTGGCGGATGCGTTCGTCGAAGCCCTCGTAGTGACCACAGATCAGGGCGAGGCGCGATTCCTGTGATAGCTCCGATGCCAGCCGCTGATTGAACACCCGCCCCTGCGGGCTCATCAAGATGACCGGCACCCCGCTGCTTGACGCGATCACCGCCTCGACAGCTCGCACAACCGGCTCGACTTTCATCACCATGCCGCCCCCGCCGCCGTAGGGGGTATCGTCGGCGGTGTTGTGCTTATCTTCAGTATGGTCACGGATGTCATGCAGGCTGATGCTGAGCGCGCCCATCTCCTGCGCGCGCTTCAGGATGGATTCGGTCAGCGGACCGGCAAACATCGCCGGATGCAAGGTGAAGACATCAATGTGCATTGGCAGATAGGTTTAGTCAGCTTGGCTTGCGTGCGGCAAGAGCAAGATTTTCCCCGCGGTCATATTGCGTTCGTATTGGCGCAGTCCGTCCTTCAGGCCATCAAGGGAGAAGCGACCTTGTATTTTGACGTCCATCTTCTCCCACAGGCTGCTGGAGATGCGTGGTAATGCCATGAGGAGCGGCAGAACGCCTTTCTCCGCCATCCAGTCATTGAGGATAAAGCCGCTAATCCGCTTGCCCCAAAACAGAATATCGCGCGGATCAGCCGTCACCGCCTCGTTAGACAGCGATCCATACAGAATAAGGTGTGATCCGTTCGGCATGGCGCTCAAGGTTCGGGCAGTGAGCGTGCCAGAGACCGCATCGAGCGCCAGCGTGGCCCTCAAGTCGTGTGCTTTGGCCTTGAGTTGATTGTCGAAGTCGGGGTGGGTGCTGTTGAGGACATGCTCAGCGCCGAGGCTCTGCAAAAGATCGATTTGTTCCTGGCGGCGCACGATGTTGATCAAAGGCAGATTGAGGTCATTGCAGAGTGCGAGGATCATCTTGCCGAGGGCACTGGCCGCCGCATTCTGGATCAAGGCGCGATGACCTTCTTTACCTGCGATTTCCACCATGCCCCAGGCGGTCATCGGATTGACCACAAACATCGCGGCTTGTTCGACTTCGAATCGTCGCGCTATCGGGATGACTATCTGTGCGCTAGTCACCACATATTCTCCCCATGACCCCCAATCACCTTGGGAGCCAAAGACAACCCGCCGCCCGACATAGAGCTGCCCAGGCAACCCCGGCCCAGACGCGACCACCTCGCCGCAGCCTTCAAAGCCGACGCCAGCAGGCAGCGGTTTGACGAAGCCATACTGCTCGCGAATGAACATCAGATCAGACGGGTTGACGGGGGCAGCCAACACCTTGATCAGCACCTCGCCCGGACCGGGCTTTGGCGTGGGGACTTCGACAACCTCCAGCGCATCAATGCCTTGATAGCTCTTCAGACGAACCACTCGCATCTTCTCCGGAATCATGTTGCCTCCATCTCACTGAGTATCATCGACATTGTTGGCCCATCGACATTACCGCCGCTTAAGATCACACCGACCCGACCCTTGAGCTGTACAGATCCACTTAGCAGAGCTGCGACACCCAGAGCGCCGCTCGGCTCAACGACGGCTTTCAACCGGAAGAACAGAAAACGCACTGCCCCGCTGATCGCCGCTTCGGAGACAGTCACCATCTGATCGACGTGTTGCAAGACCAGCGGAAAGGTCAAGTCGCCCAGCGATCTGGTGCGTGTGCCATCGGCAATGGTCGGCGGATTGCTGACACTCTGCAAGCGACCCGTTTGGAAAGAACGCGTTGCGTCGTCAGCCAGGTCAGGCTCCACTCCGATCACCTGGCAATCGGGCGCCAGCGCCTTGGCCGAGATGGCAGAG
>JAADYZ010000480.1 GCA_010092775.1 Chloroflexota bacterium | reverse complement strand
GTCGAGAGTGTCGATCCTCGCACGACACTCAGCCGCAGGGCTGACTGCAACCTGACCACCTGGCCAACCGTATAGCTTTCTAGAACCATTGTCGCATACGGGGCAGTTCCCCCCCCTTTATTTGCTGCTCCGCTCAGATAGGAGAACGTTTCTACGCTATGAAGGATTTCTTCAGTAATAGACGCTGGTGGCTTGTGTTGAGTTTGGCCTTGGTGCTGGTGGCGATGGTCGCGACACCGGTGTTGGCCATTGAGTTCTTGTCGGATCAAACGATCGAGATTGGCGACACGAACGATGATGTGTATGCCAGTGCTGAGACGATCATCGTGGAAGGTACGATCGATGGCGACCTGGTAGCGATCGCACAGGAGATGGTGATCGAGGGTGAGGTAACGGGTGATGTCATCTTTGCGGGTGCCCTGTTGACCATCAACGGCAGCATCGGGGATGATCTGCGTGCCGCAACCGCCGTCACGTATTTCGAAGGCAGCGGCGAGGTAGGCGATGACGCACTGCTAGCAGGTTATGCCCTGGAGATGGAGAGCAATACAACGGTGGCCGGCAGCCTGATTTGGGCGGGCGGTCAGGCGGTCGTAGCCAATGTCGCCGAAGACCTTTATTCGGCGTCGAACGGGACGCGCATCAATGGTGAAATTGCAGGTAATGCCTTTGTAAGCGCGAACGGCGGTCAGATGCCGCCACCCGAAACCGCGTTGGCCTTTAATCAAGATGTGGATTTCCCCACCCTATCGAATGTGCAGCCCGGTGTAGACTTCGGCGCGGACGGTGAGGTGGTCGGTGAACTCCAGTATTCCGCTCCAGCCGAGGAAGACTTCGAGGATCGCGTGGACGGCGAGGTGACACACTTTGGTCCGGGCGAAGACTTTGAGGTAGAAGACTTCGACTTCGGTTTCTCGCCGCAGCGTGGTGGTTTCGGTGGCCCCTTGTTTGGGGTGTTTAACGTCATCCAGACTTTGGGTTGGCTGCTCGGAACACTGGTGGTCGCCTTGATCATCGGTGGGCTGTTCCAGCGCTTCAACCCAACCTTCCTGGACAACACGATGGAGACGCTGACGACGCGTCCGCTGGCGAGTTTCGGGGCCGGTTTGGCTGGTTATGTGGCCTACCTCCTGGCCTGGGCACTCTTCGCAGCGATCGGCTTCCTGGGCTTCTTCACGCTTTTCTTTGGTTTTGGCGGGCCTATCCTGAACGGCCTGGGCCTGTTGGTCAGCGGATTCTTCTTCCTCTTTGCATTGACCACTCGCTGGCTGAGCCTGGTCTTCGCTGGGCTGTGGTTGGGTGGCATGCTCTACCGCCTGATCGATAAGGAGAAGGCGCCCCCGCCTCTCCTCAGCTTGCTAATCGGGTTGGTCGCTGTGATGGTGATCCTGGCCGTGCCCTTCTTCGGGCGTCCGCTGGTGGGCAGTGCCTTACGAGTGCTGGCCTTGGGGGCTGTCCTGCTGACCTTGTGGCCCGGTGGCCGCGCAGGCGCGACAGAGTCGGCGCCGCTGACTGGCCCCGCCGCTGACGTCGGCCCGGATGGCCCACGCAAGGGGCCGGAAGAGGTCTCTCCGACGGCGACAACGGCTGTGTCCGAACAGAATAAGACCAAAGAAATCCAGAAATAGCATGACCGGGGGCGGGCTGCTGGTGCGGCCCGCCCTTTTTGATTCCCTATTGTGCAGGTGTCTGATGTCGAAAAAGAAGCGCGCAGAATAAATCGTGTGGCACTTGCATTGGAAACTGAAGAAGCGCTATAGTCCAATTATGGCTAACAGACCTTACAACCAATACTGTGCAATTGCTCATACCTTAGACATTGTAGGCGATCGCTGGTGCTTGCTGCTCATCCGCAACATGATGACGGGTCCGAAACGCTTCACCGACCTGCTGCATGGCCTCCCGGGCATCAGCAGCAACACGATGGCCGAACGCCTGAAAGTCTTGGGAGAGCGTGGGGTCGTGACGCGGCGGGAGATTCCTCCGCCCGTAGCGACCTATCTCTACGCGCTGACCGACCTCGGTTACGACCTGATGGGGACCCTCTCGGCACTGGCTGAATGGGGGGGGAAATCCTTGGGTGCACCGCAGGAGGGGCAGCGTTTCCTGGCCGAGAGCGCGGAATTCATGATCCTTGATGCACTGAAGGCGGGCCAACCTGATCCGCCGGAACTGCACTTGGTGATTCATGTACAGGACGCGCTTGATGAGCGACACTTTGACGTTCAATTGGGGCCGCACCTGCACGACAACCATATCCTGGTAGAAGAAGCCGAAGTCGAAGACGCAGCGCTTCGAATCACCACCGCGCTGGAGCCGCTCATGCAGTGGAGCACCGGCCAACTCAGCCTGAGTACGGCGCGTGAGTCCGGCCAGATTGTCATTGAGGGTGATCCGGCCGGGGTAGAAACCCTGCTGAAGTGGGTAGATTAGGGATTGTTCAGAGCGGTCGCCAGCACCGCCGACCAATCCCACAGGATGATCGTGCCGTCATGGCCGATGGAGGCAAACTGCTCGCCTGATGGGGAGCGCACCAGGTCGCGAATGGGTCCGGCGTGGCCGCTCAAGGTTGTGACCGCCCCCGACTCGACATGCGTAATCAGAATGGATGTGCCGCCGCCCGTGCTGCCGCTGAGCACATATTGACTATCGCGGGACCAGGCCAGCGCGTTTCCCGGCCCCCGCTCATGATACAAAACCTCACTCTCGACGTTGGACGGTCGCCAGACGGTGAGGCGTCCGCCGGCCGTTCCGGCTAACTTCAGGCCATCTGGCGACCAGGCTAACTCGCTAACGCCGTACAATTGGACCGGCGCTTCCAAGCGGCTCCAGTCACCGGTCACCTGTGGGTCAAGAAAATAAGCGACGGTGGAGTCGCTGCCATAGGCCTGGCGCAGCGGCCCGATCGTTGGGCCAAACCAGGCGTCAAAACTGTTCACCTGGTCGGTGCGTGGATACTGAAAACCATCCACGTTTCGATTGGGCCGCCAGAGCAAGACGCCCCCGCGCAGCGCAATGAAGATCGATCCGTCTGCCTGGTGCCATTGGGCGGTCACCAGGGTCTCACCCGTATCGTTGATCCATCGCTCGATCGGCAGCAGGGTCTCAGCATCCCACACCTGCACGACATCATCCTCACCAGCAGTGAGCAGAAATTGCCCGTCAAAGGAATAATCCAAAGCCAGGATCGCGCCCTGATGGGCTTGAAAATGGCTGATCCGACTTTGTGTCTCCAAAGACCAGATGCTGATCTGTCCTGCTATGTCCCCGGCTACGATGTGTTCACCATCCAAGCTGTAATCGAGCTGCGTTCCCGGCTGATCCATATGGTCCGTCAGGCGGGCAAGCATCTCAGCACTCGCGTAATCCCAGAGAGTTACCGTTCCACTACGGTCGAGGGCGGCAAAAGCGCTCGCTCCATTGATCCATGCTAACTCGACGGTCCAATCAGCGAGCTGCGTGTAACGCTGCTGCGTCTGGCCGCTAGCCAGATCGCGGCGTCGGATTTCCCCTTCGAGGCTGCCTAGCAGGATGTTCTCGCCATCGGGGGCAAGGAGGAAGCGTCGCCCAGCCAGCAAGCGGATCGGCGGTTGTACCTCGGCGCTGAGCGCCTCGTCATCCGGCGCGTTGTCTGTGGGCTGCCGTGTCTCCTGGAGATCAACCAGCGCCACTTGATTGCTGACCAAGAGGGCGGCGTAAACGGTGTTCGCATCCGGTGACCAGGCCAGTTCGCCGATCACCGCACCGCCCAACTCGCGCCGATAGACAGTCTCAGCGCTGCTCGTGTCGTAGATAATGAGCGAGCCATCGCTCCAACCAGCGGCGATTTGCGCCCCATTGGGGCTGAAGGCCACGGCTTGCGGGCCAGGCGCGATGCGGCTCTCGCGCCATAGGATCGTTCCGTCTCCGGCATCGACCAGGTGCACGCGATTGTCGCCGCCGACCGCGATGAAGCGCCCATCCGCCGAGACGTCCAGGTCCATCACGAAGGTAAAGGGGATGTCGATTTTGTCGATGAGGGCGCCGTCCTCAAGCGAAAAGCGCGTCAACTGCTGGTCATCCCCCCCGACGATGAGTGTCTCGCTGTCTGGGCTGAAGACGATTGCGCCAAGTGTGTCTGCGTCAACTATGGCACTCCAGTGCTCGGTCAGGGTGGCCGCATGGTACACGGTGATGCCCGCCAGCCCGCCAATCGCCAACCAGCGCCCATCCGGTGAGGCGGCCATCACGCTGGCGCGCCCCTTGCCCAGGCGCAAGGTGGCCTGGCTGCTTTCCGCAGACAGCGGGCTGACAACCCGGCGTGCTTCCGCGGCCAGGTCGTCGGCTCCACCTGGGTAGAGCGGCAGATAGACAGGTTCTGGGCTGGGCGTTTCGATCTCTGGCGTCAGGCTGGGTGTTGGTGCATTGCTACAGGCGACCAGAAGGAGCAGGGGCAGGGCAAGAATCAAGCGATGCAGCACAGAGTCGTCCTCATCACAATCCATTCACGCGATGTTTAGAGCTTAGCGCCTGACTGTCAAGCTGTCGATTGGCAACTTGCCGGGGATTGTGAGCATTGTCGTCGGGGTGATACACTGGTCGGCCCTAGAATGAGGGCCTGGCGTTCAGCTCCGCATGAGCTTGCTATCC
>JAADYZ010000479.1 GCA_010092775.1 Chloroflexota bacterium | reverse complement strand
CCAGTCCGACAGTGCCCCCTCAAGAGACCGCTGACCTGGCGACGACCGCTGCGCCTGAGGCGACGCTCCTCCTCACCGCCACGCCAAGCATTACCCCAACGCCAACAGCGACGGCGACGGCCAGCCCTACGGCCGGGCCAGCGCTTGAAACTCTCCTACAAACGCCGCAAGCTGATTATCTCAATGCGCGGCTGGATGATGCACGATCTGCTTACGAGGACCTGACATAACTCTACCCCAATCGGGCTGAACCCTGGCTCGGACTGTCCGCTCTGGCGGATCGGGAGGAGGACCCAACGGCGGCCCTCGGCTATCTGCGGGCGGCAGTAGACGCGGAACCGACCAACCTTGAGGCGCTGCGCCAGCTTGCAGCCCGGCTGGATCAAGTGGCGGAATACGACGAGCTAGCCAGCGTGTACGGCATGATGCTAGAGATCGCGCCAGAGGATGCCAACTTGTGGGTGGCGCGGGCGATTGTCGTCGCGCGCCTGGGTGACAGCGAGAGCGCGATCGACGATTTGATGCAGATGGAGCAAATCGATCCCGCGCGGGGGGCAGCCTGGGTCAATGTGGCCGGGGCGGCGTCGGGTCAGCGCCACTACCACGCGGCGATTGAGATCAGTACGGCTGGCTTGGACATTCACCAGGAACTGGTCAGCCTGTGGATGACACGTGGGCTGGCACTACTCTCGCTGGATGAGGAGGAAGAGGCGCTCGCTGACTTTGAGCAAGCGGCAGCACTCGACACAACATCTGTGCAGGCACATCTCTGGAGAGGGCGGGCGCTGCGGGCATTAGATCAGATTGAAGAGAGCATTGAGGCATCACAACTGGCCGCTGAGCTAGGCGCTGAAGGCGGTGTAGCGGGCGCGAACTCAGGCTTTGAAGCGATGGCCGATGCAGCGGACGCCATCGCGCTGAGTAATCCCAGCGACGCCTTCGAGTATCTGGCCAATCAGGTTTTCATCTACGGAAGCCGGGAGGCGATTTTGCTTGGCTACGCGCGGGTAGACTATCGTCGTGGGAGTGTTGATCTGGCAGTCGGGCGTCTCAATCGTTTGGTGTTCGATGGCTACTTGACGGCGCTGCTCTGGCGAGGAATCATTCTGGCGGATGAAGGAGACGACGAGGAGGCTATCGCCGACCTGGAAGCCTTCCTGGAGATTCGCGCGAGTGGACCCGAAGCGGAACAGGCACGCGCACTACTCGAACGACTGGAGGCTGGCGAATAGCCCAGGGGGCTTCAAATTGGGCACGGAACAATGCTATAATAGCTCAATTCACGTGCTGTTTCCTATCACCTCAGGAGTCCCCATGATGACCCACCGTCACAGTGTATTTGCTACGGTAAGCCAGCGGCTGGATCGTTCTGCGCCGCCAATGCGCCTGTTCGAGAAAGCCAAGAAACTCGGCATCTGGAATCCGAGTGACATCGACTTCAGCCAGGATCAAGCCGACTGGGCCAGCTTGAGTGATGATGAGCGTGACCTGGTTTTGCGTCTGGTTGCCTTGTTCCAGGCCGGGGAGGAAGCCGTTACACTCGACCTGCTGCCCCTGATCATGACGATTGCAGGTGAAGGCCGCATCGATGAAGAGATGTTCCTCACCAGCTTCCTATGGGAAGAAGCCAAGCATACCGATTTCTTCGCACGTTTTTTAGAAGTGGTTGCACAGGACAGCAGCGACCTCAGCCATTATCATAGTGACAACTACAAGATCGTATTCTACGAGGCGCTTCCAGCCGCGCTTGCTGCCCTTCGTGACGATCCATCTCCGGCGGCACAAACACGGGCATCCTGCACCTACAACATGGTGGTTGAGGGCATGCTAGCCGAGACAGGCTATCATGCCTTCCACATGATGTTGGAGCGCAACAACACGCTGCCTGGGCTGACACGCGGGATTGCACTGCTGAAACAGGATGAGTCACGGCACATAGCCTATGGGGTCTATCTGCTCTCCCGCTTGATGGTTGAGGACCCATCACTGTGGGCCGAAATTGACCAGACGATGAACCAACTGATGCGGCCTGCCCTGGGCGTCATCAAAGACATCTTCGCCGCCTACGATGACGTGCCTTTTGGATTGCAGGAGAGCGAATTCATCGGCTACGCTACGATGCAGTTCAACAAACGCCTTGATCGCATTCGCAAAGCACGCGGCTTATCGTTGAGCGACGTGCAGGCAGTGACCCAACAAGCGGTGGACGCAGATGACGCCTAGCGGTTGAGGCGGCACTGCTTTCATGCGGACCACTGATGTGGTCCGTTTGGTTTAGGGTGTGGATAGCGCGTTATACTCCCCAGTAACTCACATCCACATGACCGCGCGATGCGCTGCTCAGGTGCATCCACAAGGACAGAATGTCAGAACGGAACACTTCGTGCCACAAGCGAAACCCACGATGAAAAAGATATTGGCTGTCAGCGATGAGATTGTCACTATCATCCATTCCCCACAAATCCTCGAACTCTATGGTGATGTTGACGTCGTATTTGGCTGCGGTGACCTCCCTTACTACTATCTGGAGTACATCACCACGATGCTGAGGGCCGACGTGATCTATGTCTACGGCAATCATGATGGTGTGCAGCTCAAGGCTGATGGTCGCAAAATCGACCGGGCGGAGGGAGGTATTCTGATCGACGGGCGGGTGTATCGCCATCATGACGTGCTGCTGGCCGGCTTAGGCGGATCGATTCGCTACAACGACCGGGCACGCAATCAATACACCGAACGCGAGATGTTCCATCGGATGCTGCGCTTGATCCCAGGATTAGTGCTGAACCGCCTGCGCTTTGGCCGTTATCTGGATGTCCTCCTGACACATTCACCTCCTTTTGGCATCCATGATGGCAAAGATCGGGCACACATCGGCTTTAAGACGTTCTTAACCTTCATGCGATATTTTAAGCCCAGATATCTGCTGCATGGGCATAAGCATCTCTACCGCCGGGACATCAACGAGTGCACCACTTACGATGAGACGCAGGTATTAAACGTGTACCCCAGTCGTGTGATCAACTGGGGGGAGGATTGAGGAAAGAGGTGGTATGGAGTCTTATCGACCCTCAGCCTCGATGAGTGAGGCTGATTTAGCGTTTACACGCGCACGCGCTAAAGCCTTTCTGAGGCAGGTTTGGGCCACGCTGAACGGCGAACCCAACCAACTGTTGAACTACGACGATGTGCGGGCTAAGGTGCGGGCTGGCTATCCCATCTATCGCGGCATTCAAGCTGTGCCAATCAAACAGATCGTGGGCAGTGTCAGTCGTTATCGTGACTTTGACCGGGCCTTCCTACCCAGCCAGAACTTCACCAAGCACCGCTGGCGACGCGTCGGGTCTGCCTATATGCAAGACATCAGTTTGCCACCTGTGCAGCTCTACAAGGTCGGTGACGTTTACTTTGTGATCGATGGCAACCACCGGGTGAGTGTCGCCCGTGAAATGGGCATGGAGTTCATTGAGGCGGAAATTCAAGAGGCGCAGGTGCGCGTGCCCATCAGTGCCGATATGGCACCCGACAAACTGGACGCGATTGGCGAGAAGATCGACTTTCTGGAACGCACCGCCCTGGATCAATCCAGACCAAACGTGGATATCGAACTCAGCTTACCCGGCGGTTACTACCGGCTGCTAGAGCATATTGAGGTCCATCGCTATCTACAGTCCACTGAGTGGAAGCGCGAGTTCACCTTCGAAGAAGCCGCTGCCCAGTGGGTTGATCAAGTGTATCTGCCTTTGGTTGAGACCATCCGAGAGAATGAGGTGCTCAAGGAGTTCACGGATCGAACGGAAGCGGACCTCTATCTGTGGATCATCGAACATCAACACTACCTGCGCGAGCGCTTCGACGACGTGAGCAATGCAGACGCCGCCCGCGACTATGCAGAGCACTTCTCTCCCAACCCCTGGAAGCGGCTCTGGCGTTGGGTACGCGACCAATTCACGGCACAGCCCTAATGGGCCGGGCAGCCACTAATAAGCGTTGCTGTTTTCGTTGCGGATGCCAACCAGAGCCAGCACGGTTGAGAAGACGGTGCGCACCAGAATCTTGATGTCAAGCCAGAGGGACCAATTCTCTACATACCACAGATCGTACTTGATGCGCTCAGAGATTGAGGTGTCGCCGCGATAGCCGTGAATCTGTGCCCAGCCGGTCATTCCACCTTTCTCGCGGTGACGGTCCATGTAGCGCGGAATGTGATCGCGGAACTTCTCTACGTAGGTTGGTTGTTCTGGTCGCGGGCCGACCAGGCTCATCTCACCGAGAAACACGTTGATCAACTGGGGTAGCTCATCGATGTCGCGCTGGCGCAGCCAACTGCCAAGTCTGGTACGCCGGGGATCGTCCTTGGTGGTCCAGCCGCGGCCACCCTTGTCGGCGTCCTTGTGCATGGAGCGGAACTTGATCATATTGAAGGTCCGTCCATCCAGGCCCATTCGTTCCTGAGTATAAAATACGGGGCCGGGTGACTCCAGCTTAATGATCAAAGCGATGAGCATGAAGTAGGGCGACAGCAGCACCAACCCGATGCCTGCCCCTAGCATGTCAATAGCACGCTTCAGGCTGCGTCGATAGCCGCGCAGTTGGATGTCGCGCACGCTGAGCAATGGCAGCCCACCTAGGTCATCAATGCTGACCCCGGTTGTGATGAACTCGAATACGTCGGGGAAGATTTTGATCGCCACGCTGCCGCGCTGGCAAAGGCTTACCAGGCGGATCACCTCCTGGCGGCTGGTCCCCTCCGGCAGGGCAATGATCACCTCGTTGATTTCATTGCTTTCGATGATCTCCGCCAGGTTGTCCTTCTCCCCTAGAACAGGCGCACCCGAGACCTCCTCCGCCCCTTCGCTGCCATTGACCACTCCAACCAGATCGTAGCCCAAGTAGGGCGACCATTGTATCTTCTGGATGATGGCCTGTGCTGCTTCCCCTGATCCGACGACCAGCACCCGGTCGCGCCCCACCCCGCGCATCCGCAAACGATGCCACACCCGTCTGTGGGCCTCTCGTCCCAATACAATCAGGATGATGGCAAGCTCCCAGGCATACAGGATCATGCCACGCGGAAAGTCCAGTTCAAAGGGGGTATTGCGCCAGGTCAGGGCTGAGATGGCTACCGTCATCATGGTGGCGATGCTGACCGACCCAAAGATCGTGGTCAGTTCATCGACGCGGGAGACGGCCCGCGCCTGGTGATAGAGCTTGGTGAAGTAGAAAACAGCCAGAACGCTGATCACCTGGACTACCATCATGGGAATAAAGTCACTGAAGGGGCCCAGACCGACCGAAGGCGCAGGGATCGGCAGGGTCTCGCGCAGATAGTAGCCCAATACAAAGGCAACAGCCGCCAACACGGCATCCAGGGCGGCTTTTGAGAGGTTCAGGAGCGCTTTGCTGCGCGTCAACGTCATGCAGGCACTCCTGCTGACTGGCGGCCTGCAAAAACCTCAGGCCAAATCTTTGGTCCCCCCCACAACGAAATCCCAATAAGAACGGCCCAGTGAACCAACAAGAAGGTATCGGCACGATAGTGTTTGTTATAGAAGATCAAGAAGGCGCGCACAAATTCGTGTTGAGCGCGCTTGCTCTGGCGGCTGGCGGCGCGCTTGACATGCAACACCTCCACACCTGGATAGTACATGACTTTCCAACCAGCCTCACTGGCTCGTTTGGCCCAATCCAGATCCTCACCATACATGAAGAAGGTCTCGTCGAGCAGGCCGATCTGGTTGATCACCTCCTGACGGAGCATCATGAAGGCGCCCACCACTGAGCCTACCTCAGTCGTCTCGTCCTCATCCAAGAAGGTCAGATTGTAGCGAGCGAACAGTCGGCTCTTGGGGAAGAGCCGCGACAGACCAATCATCCGCCAAAAGGCGACATCGACGGTCGGCAAGCTGCGCCGGCACGCCAGATCAAGCGAGCCATCTGGCAGCAGCAGCTTGGGGCCTGCCATTCAGACCTCAGGGTTGGCATCCATATAGGCAACAAAATCCCTCAGGGCGGTCGGAGGTAGTTCGGTATCCGGGTTGAGCAAGAGCGCGTAGCGCGGTGCAGCGGGGTCCGTGTGGCCCGGCTCATCTGCGTAGCCGAGGCGGCGCAACGCGAGGTTGTTGCCTGCCGGATAGCCAACATTACCCTGGCCGCTGAGAACGGTGGTTTGTGGGAATTCGGCGTGAACCATCTCCGCGCTGCCATCGTCGCCATTGTCGACGACCAAAACCGAAAACTCCAACGGACCCTGGCTGGCATACACCGTTTCAAGGCAACGTCTCAAATAATCGCGGGTATTCCAGGTGACAATGACAATGCCGAGATCGCTCATGACTCGGCTGATTTTAGCGCGGTTTTAACAGTTCGTAAACAGCCGTCAGACGCCCCAAAGAGATAGGACCTTGGTTTAGTTTTTATGCTTTTTTTATGAATCACACTATAATCACGAAGGCTTGCTAATCCTATCCATGCAGTGAGGAGAGCACACATGCGTACGAATAAGATTGTGGTAGCCGTTCTGGCGCTTCTGGTGGCTGGCGTATTGGTGGCGTGTGGCGGTGGCGAAGACCCCGTCGTACAGGAACTACCGACTCAGGCCCCCGACGAGGAAGTCGGCGCGGAGACACGTGGTGGCGTGACGAGCGAAGTCGAAACGACCTGGGAAAACTACTTGCGTGACATCATTGCTGCGGCAATCGTTGACCGCAACCAGATTGTCGACCTGTTCGAACGTTATCGTGACCCGAACGTCACCGTTCAGGACATTGAGCGCCTTGTTACCGACATCACCTTGGTTGAGGACCGCACCGAGTGGAACACCACTCCCAACAGTGCCAGCTCAAATGTCGAGTTTGATGTTCGCCTAGCCTTCGCCAACGGTGACTCGGATACCCGCACCTGTCGCTTCGACGTCTTCATGGAGCAAGGTGTAGAAGATGAGCTGTGGTACATCGTTAACCCGGCGGCCCTGGCTATCTTCTCCGTATGCAACTAGCGTCTACGCAGTAGACCCGAGGCGGACACCCGCTGAGGTGTCCGTTTTTTGTTTGGATAGGTTGTTACGAGATCGTTATTCTTGTGAACTTCTGCTGGTGAGAATCGTTATATCATATAGATAGATCTGAGATGGTAAGGGTAGGAGCAGACGAATTGTGAACGATGAGGAGAAAGTTGTAGAAAGCCCGGTAATGGAGCAGCGTGCCCTTATTGCCAGTGGTGCGATGGTGCTGTTCATTGTGTTTAGCATCATCGCAGTCGCTTGGGTGTTGATCCGCTAATTCGACACCCAACCATAGAGTTTTCCCTGGCAGCGCGTCGATCCCCCGTCGGCGCGTTGCTGATTCTAGCGGTTCGAGGCGGTTGGCAGCGTGCGCAAGGGCGTCCCACGCAAAGCCGCTCGCAGGGCGTCTCGATCATCCCAGGGGTATTCGGTTGTTCCGAAAGCCATGCTCTGTTCATGACCTTTTCCACAAGCCATCACAACATCGCCGGGTCGTGCCAGGCTAATCATCTTGAACAAAGCCTGGCCGCGATCTGGGACGCGCCAAAAGGTCAGGTCTTCTGTGCCTCCAGCGGACTTCATTGCATCTGCCATGATCTGGAGGATATCGTCCAGGGATTCTGTACGCGGGTCTTCAGCGGTCAGCACGGTGAGGTCAGCCTGCTGCGCGGCAATCTGCGCCATAAGAACACGCTTCTTTGGATCGCGTAAACCCGCACTACCAAAGGCGACGATCAATCGCCCGCCGCTGGCCTCCGCCATCATGCGGCCCGCGTCCAACGCCTTGGAAAGGGCGTTGGGTGTGTGGGCGAAATCGACCAGGGCAAGGAAATCCTGCCCTTCGTCAATGCGTTCCATGCGTCCGGGAATGCCTGTGACTGCTTCTAAGCCCGCTTTGATCGCCTCAGGGTCAACCCCCAGGGCATCTGCAGCGGCAGCAGCAGCCAGCATGTTACTGACGTTGAAGGCCCCAACCAAGGCGCTGTCGATGTGCAGGTTGGTAGCGTCGGGCAGGCGCAGGTTGGCATGGGTTGCAGCAGGCCGGAAATCGACAGTAGTCGCTTGGCAGTCAGCGGACTTGCTCAGGCTGTACGTCACCTGACGCTCGGCTGGGATGGCCAGCAGATAGTCGGCGCTGTTGGTGTCATCCAGATTGATGACCGCCGTCTTGGGCGTGGCTTTGCGATGGCTCCCTGCGAGATCACGGAAGAGCAGCGCTTTGGCTTCGCGATAAGCTTCGAAGCTGCCATGAAAATCGAGATGCTCATGCTGAATGTTGGTGATAATTGCCAGATCAAAGTCACAGGCGGCAACGCGACGCTGCGCCAGACCGTGCGAGGTGGCCTCCAAGATGCAATGGGTAAGTCCGGCGTTCACCATCTGTGCTAAGTAAGCCTGCACTTCTGGGGCCGTCGGCGTGGTGACATGCAGCCCGGTCGACAACACCTCGCTGCCGATCACAGCGTTAATCGTGCTGATCATCCCAACGGCGACCCCTGCCTCTCGCAAGACACTGTACAACAGATTGGTGGTCGTCGTCTTACCGTCTGTGCCAGTGATGCCAATCATGGTGAGTTTGCGGGCCGGGTAGCCGTGAAATGCGGCACTCAAGCGGGCCAGGGCGAGAGCAGCATCACTGACCCAGACATAGGGTAGATCAACATCAACCTGGTTGCTAGACCGTTCACCAACGACGGCTACCGCGCCCGCCTGCATGGCTGCCTGGATATAGGCGTGACCATCAGATGATTGGCCACGCCGCGCCAGAAACACACCGCCAGACTGGATCGCCCGACTGTCTTCTGCAATTGGGGCAGTGATCTCCGGGTCAGCCGGTAGAGCTTGTTCTAGGATGAGATCGGATATGGATTCAAGCAGTTGAGTGAGTTGCATGGCGATAAAAAAGTCAGGGCGCACCGCAATGCGCCCCAACACGTATCAGCAAAAAAGCCTGGGTCTGTTAGGCGAGAGCTGCGCGCATCCCAGCAAGCTTCGAGGCAAAACTGGCGTCAACTTGCTCACCTTCTGCGCGGATGATAACGCCGCCCAGAATGGATGGTTCAACGACGAAATTGATCGGGTCACCGTTCAGTTCGGCCTGGAACGTCGATTTCTCCGCGTCGGTCAGCGGAACGGCGGTGATCACATCGAGTTCGCCGCTGAGCGCTTTGGCTTCAGCCGGGACCGACGTGAAGAACCCCTTGACAAGTTCACGCTGCTTGGCCTCGTCCAATTCTTCACCCAGCAGGTGCTGGGCAGCGGCCATGCTCAAGGCAACGATCTGGTCGCGCATATCCGCCAGCGCACGCTCACGGGCACCCGCAGCGTCCGCCTCACCGGCTTCACGAGCGCGGCGTGCATCTTCCTCGGCGGCGGCTTTGATCTGCGCAGCAACTTCTTCGGCGCGGCTGCGCGCCTCAGAAATAATGCGCTGCCCTTCTTCGCGACCAGCCTCGACTTCCTTCTGACGATCTGCTTCAGCGCTAGCGAGAGCCTCTTCCGCCTTACGAGCGTTGTTCAGGCCCTCGGCGATGCGCTCGCGACGCTTCTCCAACATCTCGCTGATTGGACCGAAGGCGGCCACCCGCAAGACGATCAGCACCACCAACACATTGACAATGTAGATGATGAGCAGACCGAGATTAATTCCAAGTGCGTCTAGTGCTTCCAATTTTCTCTCTCCTCGCGCTATGGGCCGGAGTGAGGTCGTCTCGCTCCGGCGCACCTGTTCGATCTGATTAAGAAACGCCGACGAAGATGAGCACCAGCGCGACCACCAGCGCGTAAATCGCGATAGCCTCGGTCAGCGCGATCGCCAAGATCAGATTGGTCTGGATGATACCGGCGGCCTCTGGGTTGCGACCGAGTGACTGCATCGCACCAAAGGACAGGATACCGATACCAACGCCCGGACCAAAGGTGCCCAACATGGCGATACCAGCGGCGATTGCGCGTGCGGCTTCAATTGATAGCTCCATCGTGAGATTGCCTCCTCAATGAGAAAAAAGAGTCAACAGGTCGGCACTCATCGTCGAATGCCGACCAATCAGAAATTGTCTACCTTAGTGATGTTCCTCATCATCATGATCACCGTGGCCGACCATCGCTACCGCGATAAGGACCAGGGTCAACATGGCAAACACAGTGGCTTGGATGAACCCGATCAGCACTTCTAGGAAGAAGAAGGGCAGCGGGAGCAGGCCGGGCACCAGGAACATCATCACGAACAGCAAGATGGTGCCGGCAAACAGGTTACCAAAGAGTCGCAAGGCAAAAGAGATAATCTTCGAGAACTCCGAGATGATCTCCAGGAAGCCTACTGCAAACTCTACCCCGCCGAGCAAACCGTGGCTGAGGGCTGGGATGTTGATAAACTTCGAGAAATAGCCGAAGCCCAATTCGCGTACGCCATAGATTTGAACAGCGACCATCGCCACCAGCGCGAGCGCGAGCGTCAGGTTGAGGTCGGTCGAAGCGGTACGGAAGAAGGGAGCCAGCGTCCAGAAGACTTCAAACTGCTCGCCGGTCTCCAGGTTTTCGACATAGAACTTACCCTCGGCGTCGGCTTCTTCAGAGACGGGGAAGTAGGTCAGGCCGTCTTCTATGGCCTCTTCCTCGGTATGAATGCCGTAGACCTCGGCATGGTGCAGGTCGTCGCAGATCGTCTTGTAGTTATCCTCAACGTCGGTACCCAGGGCACCAATACGCTGGCCTTCACCGACCGCACCAAAGGCACCGGCACCGGGGTCAGTGCCCAGGTAGAAGACGCCGGAGTTGCCGACTTCGGCCGCCTCAAAGCCCTTGAAGCCGGGCTTGGCACAGTGCAGCAAGCCCACACTGTCAACGCCGGGCAGGAAGTGCATCCAGTTGATGGTCAGGACAAACAAGAAGATTGTGCCGACGAGTGGCAGCACGGAATTGACCCACTTGGGGCCAACAATCTGTTCAACCAGGTTGTAGAGCGCTTCGACAATGGCTTCGAAGACGTTGAGGAAGCCCTTGGGGACCATCACGTCTTGTCCGTCATCGTCAGTGGCCTTGGGGTTCTGCTCATACTGACGCAGGCGGGCACGGGCAGCACTCCCTGCGAGCACACCCATGATGATCACAACAATCGTTGCGAGCAGGGCGTGGGGCAGCGAGTTGACCAGGTAGAACTCATACGAACCAATGTTGAAAATGGGGTCGAGCAAGATGGGCTCGGCGGCGACCTGAACATGTGGGAAAACGACCGGGATGCCGGCCTGGGGCAGCAGGATCACGGGTGCTGCACACAAGCCCGCAGCGCCCAATAGCACGCCGAGGACGACTAGAAGATTGTTACCTCTCACGGATTATCCTCCCTATCCTCATGGACGGTGACCTCTGTTTGTTGGGTGGAGGGCCGGGTCAAGGGGCGGCTGGCGTTGCGCTGGACATCACGGGCTGAGCGTAGAGCAGTTCCGACCATAGCGACTAGCGACAAAACGACGCCGCTGAGTATGCACGTGAGGATCAGAAAGGGCTCAGTGCCGAATAGGTTGTCCAGGAAGCGTCCTACAAAAATCGCCCCGATGATGAAGATGGGCGCTAAGCACCCTACTCCACCTGTCCCGCCGAGGACGACGAGACCTCTTAGATCATAACCCGGTTGTCTCACAATAAGTGCTGAGTCTCTTCTTCAAGGCGTGCGGCTGCACGCGACATAAGTGTATCGCAAAAAGTGAGTAAAATCACACATCAAGATGAGCAAAATTCAGACGGAAAAAAGGCGGCTGGACCAAGTAACCCAGCCGCCCGAAACGCAGTCTATGGAACCATGGCAGTCAGGTTTTCGGCAGCGGTGATGGCCCAGCCCAACCAGGGGCCAGCGACCGTACCCATGATAATCATGCCAGCACCGGTCACCCACAGCACCAGGCTCGATGCGGTGGAGAAGCTTAGCGGCCCTTCTTCAACGGCTTGATCGACCCACATCACTTTGATCAGCACCAGGTAGTAGTACAGGGCGACGATCGAATTCAGCACGCCGATCACGGCAAGCCAGACGTAGCCCGCATCGACAGCGGCGGAGAACAGGAAGAACTTGCCAAAGAAGCCCGCCAGAGGGGGCACGCCTGACAGCGAAAGCAGTGCCAGTGTCATGGCGAGTGCAAGACCTGGTGCCCGGCGGTGCAGACCAGCGAAGTCTTGCGAGTCATCACCACCGATCTGGTTGGCCACCACGATCACTACAGTGAAGGCGGCGATATTGGTCAGTACATACATAAACATATAGAAGGCGACTGCCGCCACACCAAAGGTACTCTGGTTGAGCGCGACCACACCGATCAACGTATAGCCAGCCTGCGCAATCGAACTGTAGGCCAGCAGGCGTTTCACGTTGGACTGAACCAGCGCTAGCACATTGCCCAGGGTCATGGTGATAACGGCCAGGGCTGCTAGCAAACCCGTCCAATAGACGGCGGCTGCATCTGGCCAGATGACATCGAAAACACGGACCAGCAGGGCGAAGCTCGCCGCTTTGCTCGCGGTGCTGATGAAGGCGGTTACCGGAGTGGGCGCCCCTTCGTAGACGTCGGGCGTCCAGAAGTGGAAGGGCACGGCGGAAATCTTGAAACCGAAGCCCACCAGGATGAGCAGGAGGGCTGCCACCACACCCAGAACGCCAGAGGTAGCACCTTCATCAAGCAGGGCCGCCAGCGGCTCAGCAATCGCATAGATGTTGGTTGTGCCAGTGAAGCCGAAGATCAGGCTCAAACCGTACAGGAACAGACCCGAAGTGAAGGCACCAAACAGATAGTATTTGATGCCTGCTTCAGAACTGGTCTCGGAGTTGCGCAAGAAGCCCGCCAGAATGTAAAGGCTGATGGAAGCCGTCTCCAGCGACAGGAAGAGCATCACCAGGTCGGCGGATGCGCTCATCAGGCACATACCAAGGGTGGCGGCAATCGTCACCGCGTAGAACTCGCCGGCGCGCCCCAGTCCCTCCACGTCGGTAGCGATCAGACAGGCAAGCGCAGCCGCCAGCAAAATCATTGTGCGGAAGATGGTCGCCAACATGTCGAAGCGGATCATGCCACCCAGTACCGTGTTTTCCACGAAGAAGGGATGGTTGACCCAGGCGAAGCTGATCACGAGGTTCAGCCCCATAATGATCAGCATCCCGACAGCGGCCACGAACCCAACGGCCTCACGACGCGTGGAGCGGGTAAACAGGTCCATTGTGAGGACGACCAGCAGCAGGATCAGCAGTCCGATCTCCGCCACAATGGGGATCACGATTTGCAGAACGAGCGGCAGATCGCCTGCCGCTGCCTCAAAACCGGTCACTTAAGCACCTCCAAACAAGGCGACAATGGGCTGCATACCATGCGTAATCATCGGCTGCATAATGCCGGGGAAGATTCCCAGACCGACCAGCCAGATGCCCAGCAGCACCAGCGAGAGCTTATCGACAGCTCGCGCATCAGTAATGGGGTCGTGCCATTTTGACTCGTCGAATTCACCCCAGAAGACGCGGCCCGCCACGCGCAGCACATAGGCGGCAGTCACGACAATTGAGATGACGGCCAGGATGGCGATCAGGGCGTAGTACGGGGCGATGGTCTGGCCCGCTTCCCAGAGGCCCATGTAGATTGGAATCTCGGCGATGAAGCCAGAAAAGGGTGGCATCCCCATACTGGCCATACCACCGATCACAAAGGCCAAGGCCACCAGCGGCATCTTCTGGATGAAGCCGCCCAAAGTAGGAATATCTCGGGTATGCGCTCGGTCGTAGACGATGCCGACGCAGGTGAAGAAGAGCGCCGTCATCACGCCGTGTCTGAACATCTGCAAGCCCGCGCCGGTGTAGCCGTTCATGTTCATTGTGGCCCAGCCCATACTGACCAAGCCCATGTGCGAGACCGACGAGAAGCCGATCACATACTTGAAGTCGCGCTGCACCAGCGCGATGAAAGCACCATAGACGACGTTGATCAGCGAGAGGAAGACAATCCAGGGCAGGTGCACCATTGCCCCTTCTGGCAAGAGCTGCACCCCGACGCGCAGGGCGGCGTAGGCACCCAGTTTCATCAACACCCCCGCGTGGATCATCGAGACGGCGGTAGGCGCGGCGACGTGTCCATCGGGTGACCAGTTGTGGAAGGGGAAGAGACCAGCCAAAATGGCGAAGCCGATGAAGATGAAGGGGAACCAAATCTCTGAGAAGGTCACTTCTCCCAGGCCGAACAAATCGTTGAAGATCACGCGGTCAAACACCCCGGCGTCACGGGCGGCGATCATATCCATGAAGTCGAAGCTGGCAGTTACCCCCGCATCGACCATCAGGAAATACATCGCGATCACACCGACCAGCGCCACCACCGAACCGACCAGAATGTAGAGGGTCAGCTTCATAGCAGCGTATTCGCGCAGGACCTTCCACCCCCAGGTGGCGATCAGCAAGTACATGGGGAAGATCGCCAGCTCATAGAAGAAGAACAGTAGGAACATATCCAGGGCCACGAACACGCCATAGACGCCTGCTGTCAGCAGGAGGAAGAAGGCGTAGAACTCGCGGGTGCGATCGGTGATGTTGTAGGAAATCAAGACGCCGCAGAAGGACGCCAGGCCGGTCAGCAGGACCATCGGGGCGCTGATGCCATCGACACCCATGTGATAGCCGATGCCAATCTGTGGAACCCAGGGCCAGGGACCATCCTGGAAGAAGAACATGTCTGTGCTGCCTGCTTCCACCTGCTGGAAGACCTGGAAATAGACCCAGGCCGCGAGGACCAGGCTGACCAGGGCGAATCCAGCGGCAATCAGCCGGATCACTTTGCGCAAATTGGTGATGCGCACTGCATCCTGAACCGGGTCCATCTTGCTCTCAGACGGCATCATCAGCAAGATGATCGCCCCTACAACAGGGCTGAAAGTGATAATGGTGAGGAAAGGAAAGGCCATGTGCAATCCTCTTGGTGCTTTAGAAGAGCATCTCAGTGACGGTGCCATTGATGACGCTGAGGAGCCAGGCCGGGAACACACCCAGCACGAGCATCAGGGCCAGCAGAGGCACCATCGCGATGGTCTCACGCAGGTTGATCTCAAGAGAGTGACCGTGTGCCATATCAACTGCGTCCTCATTGAGCGGACCGAGCAGCACGGTTCGAATACCTTTTAAGATGTAGGCCCCGGTAAACAGGAGGCCCAACATGCTAATGCCAATCATGATCGGGAAGATGGGCACAGCCATCTCACCCGCGCCGACCGCCCAGACGCCACGCACCACCATGAACTCACTGACAAAGCCGTTCAAGCCAGGCAGACCCAGGGACGCCATCGACGAGAAGATCATGATGCCACCGTAGATCGGTGCGACTGCCCACAAGCCACCCATCTTAGTCAGGTCACGGGTATGCAGACGATGGTACATCATCCCGACCAGCGCAAACATTGCGGCGGCGCTGATGCCATGATTGAACATCTGCAAGACCGCGCCGTTGAGGGCGATGGTCGCGTTGAGTTGATCGACCCCGCCGGAGGCGTCAAACTGCGATCCCATGCCGACCCAGGCTGCTGCGGCCAACGCCAACACCACCCAGCCCATATGATTAACCGAGCTGTACGCAACCAGACGCTTGAAGTCGGTCTGACCGAAAGAGGCATAGGCAGTCAACACGATGCCCAGCATACCAAGCACCGCCAGGGCCGGGGCAAAGGCGCGGGCTTCGAGCGGGAAGAGCGGAAGCACCAGCCGGATGAAGCCGTATGCGCCGAGTTTGAGCAGCACCCCGGCCAGGATCATCGAGCCAGCGGTCGGCGCTTCGGTGTGAGCATCAGGCAACCAGGTATGAAAAGGCCAAATCGGGATTTTGATGGCGAAGGCCAAAACGAACATCAGGAACACAATCGTCTTGACGACACCGACTCCAAGCACCCCGAACAAGGTGCCGCCTTCTGCACCGAATTCAGGCCAGAGCATCATCAGCTCGGTCAGATCGAAGGTTCCCATGGTCAGGCCGATGAGCTGCACACTGAGCAGCAAGCCCAGCGAGCCAGCCATTGTGTAGATCATGAACTTGAAGCTGGCATATTCGCGGTTGTCGCTACCCCAGATGTAGATCAGGAAGTACATCGGCACGAGACCGAACTCCCAGAAGACGAACCACAGCAGCAGGTCCAGCGACACGAAGACGCCGAGCATGCCCATCTCTAGGGTGAGGAAGAGGCCCATATAGAGTCGCACCCGGTCCTCGATATCCCAGGACATCAGGATCGCCAGCGGCGTCAGGATGGTGGTAAGCAGCACCATTGCCATGCTGATGCCATCCACCCCGACATGATAGGAGGCGTTGACCAGCGGGAACCAGGTCAATTGCTGCTCGAAGCAAGCGCCAGCTATCACGTTGTGACAGGGGTCTTGATTGAACCACACCCACATCAACAGGGCGAGGCCCAAGGGCACCAAGCTGGCGACCAAGGCCACCCAGCGGGTGAGGGTCTTGGCGTTCGCTGGGAGGAGCATGACGATCCCTCCGCCCAGGAAAGGGAGGAAGGTCACCAGGGTGATAATGTTCTCGCGGAGGAATTGTTCAAGAGTCATAGTGCGTGATCATTTCCAATTAGCGCAGGAATATCGCCCAGACGAAGACAGCCACCAGCATCAGGGTTCCGGCCAAACCGACCGCCAAGTACTGCTGAACACTGCCCGATTGAACGTAACGGAAGGACGCGCCAGCCTGTCCGACGCCACCCGCCATTTCGTCACCAGCCCGGTTGATCAACTCGGTATCAGCATCCTTGAAGCGGAAGCCCAGCCACTCGGCAAAGCGACCCACCGTGTGAATGACGCCGTTGATGATCGCCTGGTCGATGGCCACGTAAATCCAGTTGGCGATCGCTTGGGCAGGCTTGACGAACAAGACCCAATACACTTCGTCCAGATAGTATTTGTTCTCAAACAGGGTGTAGAGTGGGCCCAGGAAGCGCTTCAGCGGGTCCTCTTG
>JAADYZ010000478.1 GCA_010092775.1 Chloroflexota bacterium | reverse complement strand
ATATGGGCCCGGTGCTCGACCTGCGCAAGGACCTCAACAAGCGCCTGGAATCGCGTGAGATCAAGATCAGCGTCAACGATATGATCGTCAAGGCAGCCGCCGTCGCGCTGAAGGATTTCCCCAACATCAACTCGGCCTTCAACGGCGAGAGCATCGTCCGTCGCGGCCACATCAATGTGGGGATCGCCGTAGCTGTCGAGAACGGCCTGATCAACGTGGTCAGTCACGACGCCGACAAGGCCACGCTGTCCGACATGGCAGTTCGCCATCGTGAGATGGTGCAGCGCGCCCGCGAGGGCAAAGTCAAGCCGGAGGATGTCGAAGGCGAGACCTTCGCCGTCTCCAACCTCGGCCCGTATGATGTCGAGCGTTTCATCGCGATCATCAATCCGCCCTCGGCAGCCATTCTGGCAATTGGCTCAGCCAGTCAGGTTCCGATCGTAACACTACAAGGCGAGCTAGGTATTGGCTGGCGCATGAGCGCTACCATCAGTGCCGATCACCGGGTGACCGATGGCGCCGAAGCAGCCCAGTTTATGCAGCGCTTCAAGCAAATCCTGGAAGACCCAATCCAACTGATGGTCTAGATCAACCCGTCTGAACTTGGCAGTCCGCCTTTGGGTGGGCTGTTTTTGATTCTCGTGCAACGCTTAGCTTATCCTAGGCGTATGGACTGTAGATCGTAACCAGAAGAGCACTGAGGGAGGGCAAACATGCCTCGGAGTCTTGGAATTCTCCTTGGAATTGCCAGCGCAATACTGTTAGGTGTCAGCGCCAGAGCGCAGTCGGTGAGTACTCTGGCCGACGACGTGGAGCGCTACTTTGATCGGCTGGCCGAAAATGGCTTCAATGGATCGGTCGTCGTGGCGCAGTTTGGTGATGTGCTGCTCAGGGAGGGCTACGGGTTAGCCGATCAAGAGGCGGGTACCCTCAACACCTCGGAGACCGTCTTCCTCAGCGGATCGATCAGTAAGCAGTTCACCGCCGCCGCCATCATGACCTTGCAAGAAGATGGCCTGCTCGATGTACAGGACTCGATCAGCGACCATCTAGAAGGGCTACCCGAAGACAAGCGGGCTATTACCATTCATCACCTGCTGACGCACACCGCTGGCTTCAGTCAATCGCATTTTCAAGATGACCTCAGCCCCATGACTTACGAACAAGCGGTTGAGGCGATCTACGCGCTGCCCCTGGCCCGCCAACCCGGCCAGCTCTACGAGTATTCCAACAGCGGCTACACCTTGCTCGCGATCATTGTGCAGGAGGTCTCCGGCCAAGACTTTCAAGCCTATATGATGGAGAAGGTCTTCGAGCCTGCCGGGATGACCTCGACCGGTTTTTGGGATGACGAAGCCCGTTATGCCGATCGCGATTTGGCAACGGGCTACGTTAATGGCCGGGTCGCAGGGGTGCCGACGAGCTTCCCCGGTCCCTATTGGGGCATCATGGGTAACGGAGGGGTACTCTCGACTCCGATGGATCACTTCCGCTACATCGAGGCGCTGCGCAGTGAGACGATTCTCTCCGCTGACGCCGTTGACTTGATGATGACCCCACACGTTTCTGAGGGGGGCAACAGCTTCTATGGCTACGGCTGGAGCGTCATCGAGACCGACCTGGGGACGCGCGTTACCCACAATGGTGGCGGCCTGGGCGGCAACGCCGATTTGGCATACTATCCCAATCAAGGCCTCGTGATTGCTGTGATCAGCAACGAGATCATCTACCGTCCACCGTTCGAAATCCAACTACCGGCCACCGAAGCCAGCGAACAGCTTGCAGAGAACATCGCCAGCGGCGATTTTGAGCGGCTGCCCGGCTCAACACTTCCGATTTGGATTTCGATTGTCGTTCTCGCGGTGATGACGATCATAGTCAGCTTCTTGGTCACCTTGCTGCGGGGGATGCTGCGCAAACGGCGTCAAGCTGCGGCCGCCAGCGCAGCACAATAGTCGATTGATTTCAGTCCGGATGGTGGACCTATGCTGCACTTGCCAGTACAATGATGTGACTCTAGCAGCGTAGGGAAGCCATTATGGACGATAATCAACAATCAAGTGCCGAAGTTTTGGACAACAGCATTCAACGGCTGGAAAAGGACATCCGCCAGATTGAAGAGGTGCTGTCGGTCCTATATCAGACCTTTGCCGACAAGGGCATTCAGCCCTCCTATCATCTCAACAAGGCGGTTGACAAGCTGCGTTCGACCTCTCAGCGGATCAGCGACAGTGGCAGTGTGTTGATCACCGAGTCAAATCAGTTGGGCGAGCTGGTCAAGACGACGGCCATTATCACCCAATCTCTGAGTTTGGAAGAAGTGTTAGAAGCGCTCATGGATACGGTGGTCAGCCTGACCGGGGCGCAGCGCGCCTACCTCATGCTTTACAATGAACGGCATAACCTCGAAGTGCGGGCTGCGCGCAACTGGCAAGAAGAGACCATCCCAAGCGATGAGGTGCAGTTCAGCCGTACCATTATCAATGAGGCGCTGGAGAGCGGCCACGCGATCATCACGACCAACGCCATTTCGGATGATCGCTACACCAACTCTGAGAGCATCATGGTGCAGCAACTCCGCTCGATTGTCTGCATTCCGCTCAAGCTAGTCGGGAAGAATGTAGGGGTTCTTTACGCCGACAACCGGCTGAGAGAAGCCGTCTTCCATGAGCGTGGCGTGCCGATCCTCACCGCTTTTGGGACGCAAGCCGCCATCGCGATTGAGAACGCCCAGATCTTTGGCCGCGTGCAAGATGAGTTGGCCCAGGCGAAACGTGAGCTGGTACGTCTGCGTATTCAGGTCGATCCCGATAACATCACGCAGCAAGTATCAGAGATCACTGACTCGGAGTACTTCCGCGCTTTGGAGAGCCTGGCTCGCCAGGTCCGTGAACGCAAACGTGATCGCGAGCAGGACGAGCCACCCAAGGACTAGGGTCTGGCCTGCGCATATTGCCGCATTAATCCAGCGACCTGGCCGGTAATGGTCGCAATTAGCTCCTCACGGCTCAGGCTGGCGAGCTGTGAGGCTGGCAAGGCTTGACTGAATGCCACAACAACTGGTACCCGACGCAGCCGCTCGCTGGAAAACTGTATGGTTGCGGCGGCCCAATCACGCTGCTTGGGGTCCCGATAGAGCCAGGTGACCGGATGTTGCAGGGCCCGCGCCGAAATCACCCCGCCCACCATCGCCGGGACAACAAGCAGGTCTGGGACACGCCGCACAAATAGAGCCAAACTCTCGGACCATCCCGACAGGGCCTCAATCGCACCGCTCATGGTGAGCGGGTCGGGTTCGATCCGTCCATTGGGGAAGGTCACCACCAGCCCCCCCGATCTCAAATAGGCAGTGGCTTGCTTTAACACCGTCACCCCGGAACGCTCGTCGTCCTCATCCAGCACGATCAAATAGGGATGCACATGCGCGAGCGCGTCTAGAAAAGGGCGTTTGGCCGCTATCGTGCGGAGGTCGGTCCGTTCGATCTGGGCGAACAGCGCCACCGTATCGCTCAGGCCAGGGTGATTGCTGACGATCAGCGCTGGGCCGCTGGAAGGAATGTGGTCGGCCCCGTGAACAGTGACGCTGCTAGTGGCCCAATCGAGGATAAACTGGGCCGCAGCTTGGAAGCCGCGCTCTCTAACAGTTTGATCATATTCCAGGATGATTCGCGAGAACTGACGCGCTGAAGCCCACAGGGCAGGCTTCAGCAGAGGGCTGAGCAGCGGCACCCGATTCAATTTGAAAGACTTCATCAGATCATCGCGGTTGATTTGCGTCAGACGGTCCAGCCGCTCGCGCGCATCCGCGCCGTTCACGAGCCGCCCAGTCCTCCGGGGAAGAGGCTGTCCATCGCCTCCGGCGCGGATTTCCGAACCATCTCACTGCTGATGCTGTTGCTCTCGGCGATCTTGCCATAGAGTTCGCCAGACGGCTTGAGCGTCCGCTCTTGCGTCTCGAAGTCAACTTCGTAGAGGCCAAATCGGAATTCTGGATCGTAGCCCTCTGCCCACTCGAAGTTATCCAGCAGGCTCCAGTAGTAGTAGCCTTTGACCGGATAGTTGTGCATTACGGCAGTCCAAACGCGGCGGATGTACTCGAGCATAATGCGTGGGCGCTTACGATCGCGTTCGTCGGGAAGACCGTTCTCAGTAATGTAGATGGGTAGATTTAAGCTGCGATGCAGCCGCTTGATGCACTCGAACAGCCCATCCGGATAGAACTCGCCCCATCCGCCGGGGCCGTGTTCCTCAGCGGGGCGCGGCCCGTAGCCAATGCCCAGACCGGAGAGATTCGAGACATCGAAGAAGGTATTGTGGCGCATATAGTAGTTCAGGCCAATCCAGTCCAGCGTGTTACGCCACTTATCCACACCGACTTTCTTTCCCACCAGGGGTTCCCATCGTCCTTTTGCCAGGGCCGTCAGCGTGATGCCATTGAACTGGCGATCGACGATGCGGTTGACCTGTCCATCCAGCGGGCTGATCGAACGCGGGTGGTAATAGACCATATGCTTGGCCAGCCCAACCTGCGCGTTCGGCTGTTGATCGTGGATGATGTCATAACTGCGGGCATGCGCTTCCAGCAGATTGAACAGCGCAGCATAGTAGTCGTTGATCCCGGCTTTGCCGGGCGGCCAACCACCCAGGAAGAAGCTGTTCGTACTGTAGACATTGGGCTCGTTGATGGTGCACCAGCGGTCAACCAGATCAGACAGATTGCCCACTGCTCGCTCGACGAAAGCAGCGAAGGTCTTTGGCGCATCGGACTGCAACCAGCCGCCCTGCGCAGCAACCCAGATGGGGGTGGTGAAGTGGTGCAGGGTCACCAGGGGGGTAATGCCCGCTGAGCGCATCGTCTTGATGATCTCACGGTAGCGGTCGAAGGCGGCGTTGTCGAACTGTCCCGGTTCCGGCTCCAGGCGGCTCCATTCAATCGACAGGCGGTGTGTGCTGGTCTTCAGCTCCGCCATGCGTTGGATGTCTTCTTCGGCGCGGCCTGCCCACCAATCACAGGCCTTAGCCGACGACACATCCCCATGTACTTTGCCGTTCTTGCGCTGTTCCCATTCCCACCAATCGTTGTTGCTGTTATCGCCCTCAACCTGATGGGCAGAGGTTGCCGTGCCCCACTCGAAGTCAGATGGAAAGTGATGTGTTGCCTCAGCCATATGTGGATGTGTCCTCGTGGTGCGGTTTGGATTCACTCACTTCGATTGTAGCGAATTGGGCCGCTCGCCTGCTACATGGTCTTAGACGGCCCCGCCTTGGTGTAGATTCTACAATTAGTGACAAATGTCACCGCAGAGGGTGACATTGCCGACTGTCTGGATGACAAAGCGCTCAGTAGTATCGGTGTGGGAGTATGTTGGCCTGAGATGAAAGGATACAACACGATGGTGAAACCCGCACAAGTAGAGGCCCCTTCTGACGACAAGCGTTGGAAGATCGTGGTCGCTACCATGCGTCGGAACGGCTACCGGACCGATGCACTCATTGAAACGCTCCACGCGGTGCAAGAATCGTTTGGCTATCTGGAAGATGAGGCCCTGGCATTTGTGGCCGACTCACTCAGTATTGCCCCTAGCCGAGTCCTCGGCGTCGCAACATTTTATCACTTTTTCCAGATGAAACCCGCCGGTGACCATATCTGTTCGGTTTGCACCGGCACAGCCTGCTACATCAAAGGCGCGCCCGAGATTATCGAGACGGTCAGCCAGACCTACGACGTCGAAGTTGGTGGAACGACCGCCGATGGTGTCTTGTCTCTGGCAACTGTGCGCTGCATTGGTGCGTGTGGATTGGCCCCCGCCGTCGTCATCGACGGGGCGGTAGCAGGTAACGTCCAGACCGACGAGATCGCCGCCCGATTAGACGAGGTGCTGCAATCATGAGCCTAAACGAAGAACTCAACGAAGTCGCCCTGACCGAGCAAGAGGCCCAGCGCCAGTTCACCCACAGCATTCGGGTGTGCACGGCTGCGGGATGCCTCAGCCTACAGAGCGATACCGTGCTAAAGAATATTAAAGAGCAGGTTGAAGCTAAGGGCCATGAGCCTACCTGCCAGGCCAAAGGTGTGGGCTGCCTGGGATTGTGCTCGGCTGGGCCTCTCATTGCTGTCGACGCCGAGGGAGTGGAAGAGGAACTCCTCTATCAGCGGGTGTTGCCTGACGATGCCGAAGAGCTGGTCGAATCGACCGGCACGAACCAACCCGTCGAACGGCTTTTGATTGACACCTCGGCCCCCTTCTTCCGCCGCCAGCACAAGATTGTGCTAGAGAACTTCGGCTTCATTGACCCCGAACGGATTGAAGAGTATGTCGCCGTTGAAGGCTACGATGCCCTGACT
>JAADYZ010000477.1 GCA_010092775.1 Chloroflexota bacterium | reverse complement strand
GCCTCAATAGCAGAGGAGCGGTCCCGCGACCGCTCCTCCCTTGCTCCGGCCATTCGTCCACCACGGTCTGCGGTGGCCCACCATCCCCCTGTGAGAGTGATCAGCGGACCTGATCACAGGATGGAACTAAGCTCACGATATCACAAAGATGAGGCGGACCAGTTAACAGGGGCATCACAAAAAGCAAGAGCCGCCCACGGGCGGCTCTGCTCAATCTCATTGAAGGCGCGTGATCAGCACTCGCTGTAGCCGCAAGAGTAGCACTTGCGGCAGCCCTCTTCACGCACGAAGGTGGGTTCACCGCACTCTGGGCACAGGTCTGCGCCAGGTAAGCCAGACACAGCCATCGCCGGTGATAGGGGAAGCTGCCCTGGTGCAGGGCCAACCGCCTTGTCCTCTGTCTCCACCTGTTCCTCATCGGTTTTGGCGTGATCGACGACGGTTACTTTCGGCAGCGAGGTTCCCGCTAGGTATTCTTCCAAGACCTGGGCCACCCCGTCGGGCAGTGAGCGCACCCGATTGGGTCCGAAGCCCAGCGGGCGCATCCCACCGATTCCTTCTAGCTGACGCACGACCTCCCGCAGCCGCTCACGCGGGGCGACCGGCGAATTCATGCGCAAGATGTAACTGATCAATCGCCCCATCGCTTCACTGACGGCAGCCGTATCACTGCCTACCTTGGCGGTGTGCATAAACACCTCGAAGGGTTCATCGCCGCTGGAGCCGTTCTCATTGATCGTGATGAAGGTTGTGCCAAGCGGCGTCGCAATGCGATAGGTGAAGCCGTGCAGGACGTTTGCGCGCGGCTTCTTAGGCTCATCTGCGAAGAGGGGTAAGCGCTGGGGTTGGTTGTTGGCTGCTTTCACTTCGCTGCGTGCGGGTGCGGCGTTTGCCGCAGCCTTGCGAGCGCCGGTCCCGTTGGCCTCAGCCGGGCTGGTGCTGGCAGTTGGGCGCGGCTTGTCATCAGCGCTGCGTTGTGATTTGGTCGCTTTGGTCTCCAGGACGACCTTCTCGCGGGAGCCCGCCACATACACCGTCAGACCCTTGCAGCCCAACTCCCAGGCCAATTGGAAGGCCTCAGCCACATCCTGCTCGGAGGCCGTGCTCGGGAAGTTGCACGTCTTGCTAATCGCGTTCGACACGAAACGCTGCATCGCAGCCTGCATCTTGACGTGTTCTTCTGCCGTCACATCCGAGGCCACGATGAAGGTGTGACGCAGCGCAGCCGGTACGTCATTGAGGTCCTGGCAGGTGCCGGTAAGATTGATGTGCTGGACGATCGCATCGCGCTGCTGTTTGTCCAACCCCGCCTCGATTAGCGCCTTCTCAAACAGGGGGCTGGTATATTGGAGCTCGCGCCGCACACCGTGATCATCGAAATAGCGAGTGTAGGCCAGCGCGAATACCGGCTCGCAGCCATAGCCCTCGCAGCCCGCCACCGTCGAGATCGTACCAGTCGGCGCGATGGTGGTCTGCGCACCATTGCGGATGCTGTGTTGCTTGATTCCCTGCTCGATTACATCCCAATCGACGGCCGGGCGGCCCCAGTCGCGCTCGTAGGGGTACAGTGGGGCAGGCTTCTGCCACTTCAGGTCATCCGGATCGTACAGGCTGCCGCGGTAAGCCAGGAAGGGGCCGCGTTCTTTGGCTAGCTCGACGCTGGTCTTCATCGCGTGGTAGTGTACGAACTCCATGACCTGGCTGGCGAACTCGATGCCATCCGCGCTGCCATAGCGCACACCCAGGTGGTACATCAGGTCGGCCAACCCCATGATGCCCAGGCCGATGCGGCGCACGCGCATTGCCGCCTGACGCAGTTGTGGGATCGAATCGACATAGGTGTTTGCATCAACCACATCATCCAGGAAGCGCGTCGCTGTTTCGACCGTCTCTTGCAGCTTCGCCCAATCCACCTGCCCGTCTGCGGTCACGTGCTGTCCCAGATTGACCGAACCGAGGCAGCAGTTCTCGTATGGCCCCAAAAACTGCTCGCCGCAGTTGTGCACCACGACACCGCCTGCGATGAAGGAGTGGGTAAGCGGCTCGGTCAAGTCATAAACGGCCTCTTCACCATCCGGCTTAATGGACTCAACTGTGGCAGCAAAATGCTCACGATAGGGGCCGCGAATAGCCTCATCGAGGCCGGCTTGCAGTGCCGCTTGCTTGCTGCTGATCAAGAAGCCAATTTCACTGGCAAAGGTGGCCACGTTAGCCTTGCTGATCACCAGCTCGTGCTGTGCTTCACTCTCATGCTCACGCGGCTCTCGCTGGCTGTCGGGCAGCGCACGGTAGCCAGCGGAACGGCGATGCGTGTTGATTCTGCTCGCGATCCCGAAATTGAGCAGCAGGCGCTGGACGTCTTCTAACAGGTTCAAGCTGTTCCCTGCCAACCGAACGCTGGCTCCCTTTTCGCCACTATCCAGGAAGTTGCCACCAGCGCTGAACAACGCCTGCAAAAAGCCGCGCTGCATCGCTTCATTGCCCTGGAAGACACCCTCTGGTACCTGATGTTGGTTCTCGGCCAGGCCGTGTTCCGCCGCAAGTGTTCGCAATTGGGTCGAACTTACCCGTGCTTCATCGTGTAGTGAGGCCTCGACCACACCAACTGGCCTGCGGGCACTCGGGCTGACCGTCAGCGACTCGACCAGCCCATCCACGTAATCGGCAAATAAGGGTGCGAGTTCGCGCTTTTCGTCACCGGAGAAGGACAACACAGCCGCGTTTGACTTAATCGTACTATCGCCCACCAGCCAGCCTAGCACGCGTCCCAGGGTTTCGCCCCCGGTTCGACCAAATGCGCCTTTGCGGTTCAGGATGTGAATGCGATCGCCGGGCTTCAAGTCTTGCAGCTCTACCCAGCCTTGGTCCGTCATGATCTGATGGTCGGCGGTGGCCCGCAGGTTGTAGCCCTCTTCAGTTTGCAGTTTGAAAACCGGCTTGACTCCAGTCAAGAAGACTTGTGTCGCCGGGGTAGATGATTCGGCCAGCCCGAAGCGTCCATCGACCGCCACCGCCGTCGCCTGTCCATCCTCGAACAAATCCGCTGCACGCAGCAAGCCACGATCTGTATAGATGCGTGTATCGCCTGTTACGCAAGGATTGGTTGACTCAAGCTGGTAGAGGTGTGGGACTGGGTTGTCGCGGTTGGCGCTATCGAGAAAGAGCATGCCCGGCTCGCCATTGTGGTGGGCGTGCTCGACAATCATGTCGAACAGCTCACGGGCACGGACCGTCTCCCAGATGCTGCCATCTTGTGGGTTAATCAGGTCGAAATCGCCGTCTTCTTTCACCGCTTGCATGAATGCGTTGGTCATGCCTACCGAGATGTTGAAGTTGGTGATGGCGTTCTCGCTGACTTTCGACGTAATGAAGTCGCGAATATCCGGGTGGTCAATCCGCAGCACGCCCATGTTGGCGCCGCGCCGCACGCCCCCCTGGCTCACCTCGCCAAAGGCTTGATCGTAGACTCGCAAGAAGCCTACGGGGCCGGTGGCCTGGCCGCCGCTGCTGGCGACAGCCGCGCCTTTAGGGCGTAAGCGGCTGAAGGAGAAGCCATTGCCACCACCCGTTTGCTGGATCAATGCCGCATTGCGCAAGGTGGTGAAGATACCTTCGCCAGAACGCCCCATGTCGTCATCAATGGCCAGCACAAAGCAGGCCGCCAACTGCCCCAATGGCGTCCCTGCGCCCGTGAAGGTTGGGGAGTTCGGGAAAAAGCGCTTCGCGGTCAGCAGATGATAGAATTCCTCAGCCATGGCTTGGCGGTCGCCGTCATAGGACTCTTCCGGCGCCGCCACGTGCCAGGCGACACGCCAGAACATCTCCTCAATAGTCTCGGTAGGTTTGCCGTCCGGGCCCTTGCGCAAATAGCGCTTCTCCAAGACTGTGCGTGAATTGTCGCTCAACTCAATGGGCTGCTTCAGGGCAGGGCGTTGGCCTGCCTCTCGAGAGTCTGCCCTCACCTGTATCTCTTGTGCCACGCCGCGCTCTCCTTCCAACCTCTCCAAACGCGCTGTGCCTGGTCTAAGGCACCTGATTTGTGGGCGTTTGAAATCAATTTGTTCGATATTGATAACGTTTATTCCGCTAGAACCTCACGAACAACAGATCATTTGTTTCATTTTAGCCGATTTTGGGGACACTTGCCTGATCGCGCCGAATAAAGCATTTTCGGGCGCGGCCCAAAATCCTTATGCACCTGTTGTCTTGAGGAGCGGCGTAAGCATAACATGCGCCAGAATCAGGTGCCAGCATGCCTCTCGCGATTCAGCTTAAAAATTCGCTAAAAGTGGGATTCTTTAAGGTTAGAAGCTTGAGGAGAAGAAATCTTTAACAAACATAAAGCGACCTGTCCGGACGACTATCCGGGCGCTTGAAGCCTAACCAGAGGAAGACAACCAGCCTAAGCCTTCGAAGACGCGCTCTACATTTTGCCCCGTCACGGCACTCGTTTCGAGGTAGGGAAAGCCCAATGCTGTGGCCCAGGCTTTGGCTTCCCAATAGCTCACCTGCCGAGGGAGATCGACTTTGTTCCCCACGATGAGCACCTTGGCTTTGGGGGCAATCGAATAGACTTCATCCCGCCACAGTGTGAGCGAGTGCAGCGTGTCGGCGTCGCTGACATCGAACACCAGTGCAGCCGCCCGAGCGCCGCGATAGAAGCTGCGCCGGAAGAAGGCAAAGCGCTGCTGACCGGCAATGTCCCAGATGCTCAGTTTGACCGCCCGGCCATTAAGGTCCACCACCTGCGTATACAGATCGACACCGACTGTCAGGTTGCGGGCCCGCTCGAACTCCCCCGTCATGATTCGGTTGAGAAGGCTGCTCTTGCCGACCGAACCATTGCCCGCCAATAGCACCTTATAGGTTGGGTATCGCTGCTGAGTGGGATCAAACTCGACCATAATCGTGCTTTGTCTCGCTCGTCAACCGGACACTGCTTAAGCATCTTTCAACAGTGTAGAAGCAAACGGAGCATTCCGCAAAATTCTTGCCTTAGAGGGCGATTAGACCTGTCAAGTCTGTGGGCAAACGGTAAGATTGGAGGGAACGAGCGAACAGTGAAGGAGGCCCACATGGCCCATGTTGTCTTTGTATGCCTGGGGAACATCTGTCGATCCCCGATGGCCGAAGGAATCTTCAACGAAATGATCAGACAGCGCGGATTGAAAGGACAGATCACGGTCGATTCTGTCGGTACGGGCGGCTGGCATGAGGGCGAGACGGCGCATCCGGGCACCCGCCAAATCCTGGCTGAGCATGGCATCACCTATGTCGGACAGGCGCGGCAAATCCAGGCGGCTGACCTCAGTGAGGCTGATTATCTGGTCGCGATGGATACGAGCAATCTCAACGGCATTAAGCGCCTGGGCGAAACGCATGCGGAGCTGTTCCGATTGTTGGACCTGGTGCCCAAGGCGGGGACGAAGGATGTTCCAGACCCCTACTATACGGGCGACTTTGAGACGGTCTACAATCTGGTTTATGCAGGCTGTGAAGCGCTGCTGGAGAAGATCGTCCAACAGGAAGGCTTGCAAGTATGACGCTGCGGGTCTCCCGTCGGGACCTGATGGCGGTGATTGAAGCCAAGATGCAAGACCTAGGCTTTGCCACCGCCATCCACAAGACGGGTACGGTGGGTGGCGGCGACATCAATCATGGATTTTGGGCCGCCACCGATGGGGGGCGGGTCTTTGTCAAATGGAATCCCTCGGTACCTGTGGGTTTCTTTGAGGCCGAGGCGGCAGGCTTGCAACACTTGGCCAAGACCGGGGTTGTGCGCGTTCCTCAGGTGATTGGAATGGGCCGCGTAGCGGGCACCGAGTCGGCATATTTGATCCTGGAATACATTGAGCCGGGGCGCAAGGACGCCGCTTCAGCCGCCCAACTGGGGGAGCAGTTGGCCGAACTGCATCGCCAGACCCATGTCTTTTATGGTCTGGAGGCGCCCAACATGATTGGCCGCCTCACGCAGCGCAACACCCCCGACCTCAGTTGGTTGACCTTCTATCAGAGCCAACGCCTGAGTGCTCAGCGCGATCTGGCCCTACGCCAGGGCTTCTTGTCGACGGAACGGGGCCGTCGTCTAGACTGGCTGATTGACAATTTGTACATCTGGCTGCACGATGATGAAGTCCGACCGGCTCTACTGCATGGCGATCTGTGGGGTGGTAACTGGCTCACCGATGAAAGCAATCAACCGGTACTGATCGACCCAGCCGTTTACTACGGGCACCGCGAAGTTGACCTCGCCATGACGCGGTTGTTTGGCGGCTTCCCCTCATCTTTTTATGAGGCCTACAACACGGTCCATCCGCTCGATCCAGATTACACTGATCGTCAGCCGATCTATCAGCTATACTATTTGCTATGCCATTTGAACCTATTCGGTGAGAGCTACGGGCGATCAGTGGATGCGCTGCTCAAGCGCTTCACACCATAAGGTCCGGCCGCGCATTTGCCTCACCAGCGTACTTGCCCCTCTTGAGGACAAAGCAGTGACTGATCTGAAAAGCTACTTCAACGCCGTCCAACGCCTGGAAGGTCTGATACGCGGCCCCGCTGAGCGTCATCTGACGCCGCAAGAACGCAAGCAGGCGGCGACTCAACGCCTGGAACGGACACGCTACTTGCTCCATCGTCTCGGCCTGGCCCACATCAATACAGACCTGATCCACATCGGCGGGACTTCCGGCAAGGGATCGATAGCCACGATGTGCCACGCGATCTTATTGGCTCAGGCGCAAGAATTGGGCTATTCGGTGGGTCTGTATACCTCGCCCTATCTGCAAACGGCCACGGAGAAGCTTCGTGTGGATGACGCCCTCGTCTCTGCGGAGGACTTCGTCGCCCTCGGCGAGAGTGTGCTCAGCCAGGTAGACCGTGTCAAACTGGAGCGGCTCGATCTGGGGGATGTCCAGTACACTGAGGCCTGGCTCGCCCTGGTTCTCAGTCACTTTCGGCAATCAGAGGTGCGCTGGGCTGTGATTGAAGTTGGGATGGGCGGGCGACATGACAGCACCAACGTGATTGCCCCGTCAGTTTCTGTCATCAGCAGTGTCCATTTCGACCATCTGCGCGCACTCGGCCCAACCTTATCGGACATCGCGCATCACAAAGCGGGGATCATCAAGCCTGGTGTGCCAGTCGTGGTAGGCGCTTTGCGCCCCGACGCAGCGCCGGTTATTGAGCGCGTCGCGTCGGATCAGGCGTCGCGCTTACTCTGTGCCGGGACGGATTTTGATGTGGAGGTATCTCACGTCGAGCGCGCTTATAGCATCTTTGATTATCGCGGTTTGGGCTTCCACCTGCGTGACCTACGTCTGAACTTGGGCGGCCTGCATCAAGTCAGCAATGCAGCGATCGCGCTGGCCGCATTGGAGACCTTTGCGGAAGTGGTTGGTTTCACCCTCACCGAGCGAGCGATCCGGT